>JAITON010000221.1 GCA_031289935.1 Treponema sp. | reverse complement strand
GATGCGACCACAGAAATTAGCGGACAAAGCCCGGCAGGGGCTATCCGCTGCATCGCTCAAGGCATCAAAGGCTGTTACTTTTGCCGGTCCACGCATAACGTTGTTATACTAGCATCAAGCGCGGAACTTGTCAAGCGCTTTTTACGAAAATAGGTAAAATTCGTGCGTTTTTTCGTGTTTTGTGGTCTCATAGTGTAGTTTGCAACGCAAACTACACCGCCATAGTCTCATTGCGTAAAATTTACCCTTTTGCTATAATCTGCGTAATTATTACCCGGTAAAACCGGCCAAAAGGGGCCTTTTTGGGCTTTCCTGGGCTTGGCACGGTTTTTGCTTGTAATTAGCTACAGAGAGCTCAAAATTGAAGGAGGATGTCAAATGAATCTAAACAAACTTGCCCGGACCGGTGGCTTCCCGGTTCTCCTGGCCCTTATCGCAGCCCTGGTCCTGGCCGGCTGTTCCACCAAGAGCGGCGCCACGCTCAAGGGTTATGAGTTTACCACCATCAGCCGGGGCTCGATCGAAAAGACCATCTCTTCGACCGGTTCCCTCAAGCCTGTGGCGACTATCAGCGTCCGGGCCCAGATGCAGAGTACGGTGGAAAAGGTCTATGTGGACTATAACGATACGGTTAAAAGGGGCGATGTCCTGGCGGAGCTTAACACGGACCGGCTCCAGATTGACTATCAGAAGCAATCCGCCTCGGTTCTGATCGCCCGGGCCAAATACGAGCTCCAGCAGTTAAACTATCAGAATCAGCTTAAGCTGTCGGAAAGGAACCTGATTTCCGAGTATGAGCTTAAACAGGCCAAATCGACCCTGGACGAAGCCTCGGCGAACCTGAGTTCGGCCCAGGCCACGCTCAGGGATATTGAAACCCAGATCAATCAGTACGCCTATATCACCAGCCCTATCGACGGGACCGTGCTCACCCGCAGTATCTCCGAGGGTGATTCGGTAACCGGCGGCTCGGGCAGCGCGGGCACGGTTATGTTCACCCTGGCGCAGAACCTGGAGGAAATGCAGATCGAGGCGGGGGTCGGGGAACTGGATGTTTCCTCTATATATAAGGGCCAGCCCGTACGCTTTACCCTGGAAGCTCTGCCGGGGCAGACTTACATTGGGACCGTTACCAACCGCCACCTCATGCCCACGACCTCGAACAATGTGAACTCCTACACGGTGAGCATCAACGTGGAGAACCAGGACGGGTCCCTTCTGCCGGGGATGACCTGCCAGGTAGAATTCATCGTGGAACAGAGCCAGGGGATTCTGGTAGTGCCCAACGCAGCTCTGCGCTACGAGCCCTCCAATCTGACGGACGAGGCTATTGCCGATATGGAATTTACGGCCTCTATCCGGGGCCTGAGCGATGACGAGCAGAAGGCGGCCCAGGAGGCCCGGCAACAGGCTGCCCAGCTTGCCGCTGCCAATACAGGCGGCCAGAGCGGCGCGGGCCTGACGAGCTTTATGGGCGGCGCGGCTGGCGGGGGGGCCATGCGCGCAGTCGCGGGCCCCGGCATGCCCGCAGGGGGTATGGGCTTTGGAGGAACCGGGGCATCTACCGCCAGAACGGGGAACAGAACCGGCGCCGCTCCCACCGTAACGCCCAAGACACTTTGGTACATCACTGGTGAAGGCAAGCTCGACTGTATTCAGGTACTGGCCGGCATCAGCGACGGGTCCCGGACGGAAATCACGATGGTAACAGGCGATTTAGAAGGGCTCCAGGTAATTCTAAAGGAAAAAATCTAAATGGCGGTCATCGAAATGAAGGGTATCAAGCGGATATACAAGCTTGAGAGCAAAAAAGAAAAGAAGCGGGCGGCCACAGGGGAGGGGCCGGTGGTGGTACAAGCCCTGCGGGGGGTTGATTTTTCCGCCGAGGCGGGGGAGTTCGTCTTTGTCATGGGCCCCTCGGGCTCCGGCAAGTCCACTCTGATGAACGTCATTGGCTGCCTGGACAAGCCCAGTGAGGGGAGCTATGTACTGGATGGTATCAATGTTTCCGCCGCCAACGGGAATACCTTTGCCTTGATTAGAAATAAAAAGATAGGCTTTGTGTTCCAGTCCTTTAATCTCCTGGCCCGGACCACGGCCCTGGAGAACGTGGAACTTCCCCTGTTTTATAACCGGAAAGACCGGCGGAACCGCCGGGAGCGGGCCCTGGAGGTGCTGCGGGAAGTGGGCCTGGAAGACCGGCTCCACCACATGCCCTCCCAGCTTTCGGGCGGCCAGCAGCAGCGGGTGGCTATTGCCCGGGCTATGGTGAATGATCCGGCCTTTATCCTGGCCGACGAACCCACGGGCGCTCTGGACAGCGAGATGAGCCTGGAAATCATGACCTTGCTCCAGGAACTTAACAACCGGGGTAAGACCATCATCATGGTAACCCATGAGCCCGAGCTGGCCTGCTATGCCAAGCGGGTAGTAACGCTGCGGGACGGCCAGTTGGTTTCCGACCGGTGGATAACCGAACGGCGGAGCGCTGCGGAAGCGCTGGCCCGGTGGAAGCAGGACCACTCCCTGCTCAGTGGAAAAGAGGAGGCGGCATGAACATTCTCGTACTCCTTAACACCTGTCTTCGCAGTATCATACGGAACCGGATGCGGAGTTTCCTGACATCCCTGGGGATTATCATCGGCGTGGGCTCGGTGATCATTATGCTGGCTGTGGGCCAGGGGACCCAAAAGGATATTGAGGATCAGCTTTCTGCTATGGGTACCAACCTGCTCAGGATATCGCCGGCCCGGATGCAGATGCAGGCGGGACAGAATATCCGGGCCCGGCCGGCCCAGTTGAGCAAGGCGGACCTGCAAAAGATTCATTCCGAGGTGAGTTACGCAGTGGCGGTCTCGGGGATGGTCCAGGGGAGCTATACCGTGGTAGGTTCCGCCGGGAGCGTCTCGGTGTCCGTGACGGGCGTGGAGCCGGGCTACCAGATCATTCAGGACCGGGAGCTTGGCTGGGGAACCATGTTTGGCGAAGAGGACCTGGAGGACCGGAACCGTGTGGCCGTTATCGGCACCACTACGGCCGCCAATCTCTTTGGCGGGGCGGAAGAGGCCTTGGGCCAGCAGATGCGCGTAGGCACCCAGCCCTTTACGATTATTGGGGTCTTCGCATCCAAGGGAACCAGCCTCGGTTCCGATTCGGACGACATCATCTGGGTGCCCCTGAACACCTACCAGACCAGGCTTTCCAATTCCCAAACCGTGAGTTCCATTCAGGTGGGTGTGGTGAGCAAGGAATATATGGCCGCCGAGCAGAAAGAGCTTGAGGCGATTCTCCGGGAATCCCACAATCTTACCGGGGAGACCGCCAGTGATTTTGAGATCATGAACAGCGCCGATATCATCGACATGGCCTCTTCCATTCTGGGCATCCTGACCACCTTACTGGCGGCCATCGCGGGGGTGTCCCTCCTGGTAGGCGGTATCGGCATCATGAACATTATGCTGGTATCGGTTACCGAGCGGACCCGGGAGATCGGTATCCGCATGGCCGTGGGCGCCCGGAAGCGGGATATCCTGCTCCAATTCCTGTCGGAGTCGGTCCTCCTCAGCATGATGGGCGGGGGCCTGGGGGTCGCTATGGCCGCCGGGGTCTGCCGGGCGCTTGCGGCCTTTTCGATTACTACCTTGATAAGCCCGACGGTGGTGCTGATCGCCGTTCTCTTTGCCGCCTTTATAGGGATTTTCTTTGGGTTCTATCCCGCGCAAAAAGCAGCAAAACTGTATCCAATTGACGCACTGCGTTACGAGTAAATTTATAGGAGCGTAATGATGAGGAAATTGATAACGGTAGTATTGGTATCGGCTCTTGGCATGGGAATCCTCGCCGCCGAAACCCTGAGTCTGGACCAGGCCGAGGATCTGGCGGTCGCCAATTCCCGGACCCTGGAAACTTATTTCCTGACGGAAAGAAATAACGCTCTGACGGAGCAATCGAATCTCTACGCCCAGCTTCCCAGTCTGGGGAGCGCATCGGTGCAAGTGGGGGGTACTTTCTGGGCAGAGAACTGGGACGCCGTCGATAAAACAACCGATAAACCAACCTATAATTCCCTGGGTGACTATATTGTGGGCTCCCTGGCCGCAAAGCTCAGTCTGCCATCATCAGTATCCATGTCAATTTGGGACGGCGGCAAATACAGCATCCAAAAGCAGCTCAGCGCTATTACTTCCGAAACGACCCGGAACCAGGCCCTGCAGGCCTATTACCAGGTCTTAAGTGATGTGGACCAGGCCTATTTCAATGTACTGTTGGCTCAGGAGAATCTGGAGAACGCCGAGGCCGCCTATCGGGGCGCCCTTTTAACCCTGAACATTGCGGAGGTCCGGTTCGAAAGCGGCATTATCGCCCGGGACGAATACCTCCAGGCCCAGGCATCCAAGGAGAGTAGTGAAAATACCCGGAATCAAACCCGGCGGAGTCTTTTTCAGGCCCGGACCACATTGCAAAATCTGACGGGTCTAAAAGAGCTGCCGGAACTGGATCCCGTTAGTTTTGATAAGTATGAAGCGCTGATTACGGGATTGGCTTCGCTGGACGACAGCGCTATTGACCGCCTCTATGCTTCGCTCCTGGCGGCCGTCAGGGCTAACAATCCCCAATTCCTGAACAGCGGCCTGAGTCTGGACTCGGCGAAACTGGCGGTGGATCAGGCGAAGACCGGCTATATGCCGAGCTTCAGGGCGAGCCTCAATTTTCCCAGTCCTACATTTACCCTTTCTTCCGATCCCGCGATTACATGGTCCAATTTTGGCCTTACCATTACGGGCAGTATCTCCCTGGATTTCTGGGTCACCGCAAACAGTGTTGCAAAAAGCGAAAACGCCCTGGGGCGGCAGTGGTTGAGCTACCAGGACGCCGAAGAAAACCTGGCGGTGAACGTGTATACTACTATTCTGCAACTGATATCCCAGGCTTCCTCGGTGCTCTCCGCAGAACGGTCTCTGGAAATCAGCCAGCAGCAATACGAGTATGCAGAGGCCCTGTTTAATCTTGCCCAGTATTCGATGTCCAACTTCTCTACCGCCTCCGAGAGCTTAATCAGGAGCCAATATTCCCTTAACCAGTCGCGTTACACCTTCCTTAACTCCCTTTCAAACCTGCGGGGGCTGGGAGCCTTTGCGGACATGCAGACGCTGATGGATTTTCTGCTCCCGGTATAAGGTGAGGCTATAGAGGATGGAAGCATGAACAAACTGCCGGTGAAAAAATCATCTCTCATCTTTGTGCTCCTCTGCTGGGTTCTTGCTTCCAACGTTATGGGCTATCTTTTCTGGAGCCTCCGGGACCGGGCGCGGCTTATTCGGGATAATCAACACGAACGCCTGCTCACTACCATTGTATCCAACTTCCGCAGTATTGAGGACATCAATTTCCTGCTGGAATCCAATACGATACTCATGGAGCGGATTCGGGGCGCGGCGCTCTACGATGCCGATTTCCAGCCCCTATACCGCTGGGGCTCCGCACCGGCGATTTTTGATCTTGAACTTCTGCGAAACGGGGGAGAGAGTACATTCGGCCGCTACACGATTTCTGAAGAATGGGGCGGGACCATCAAGTTTATTATCCATACCGAGCCCTGGACCAAGCTCAGTGGCGGGCAGGGGGGCAGGAATACCGTACGCGCCCCGGTAAGACCCGTGGCCCCCGTCCCAGGCGGCGAACAGGCCCGGATCGAACCCGAAGATTTTTTCGACTATCTCTTGAACGAGAATTATATCTACATTGAGGCCTACCATTTGGACTACTGGCGGACCATCATTGCCACGTCGATTCTCTTCCCCCTGGTGGAGCTTTCCTTTCTCTTTATAGCCTTCTATATCAGGAACCTGTATCTTCGCAATTATGAGTACCGGGGCCAGTTGGAATCCCAGAAGAACCTCGTGGTCGTGGGGACCGCAGCCTCGACCCTGGCCCACGAGATAAAAAACCCCCTGCTCTCTATCCGCTTGCAAACGGGGATTCTCTCAAAACTCTTCCCCCATACCGGGAAGGAAGAGCTGGACGCCATCAACGAGGAGGTGGCCCGTCTTTCGGCCCTCACCTATCGGGTCAACGATTACCTTCGGGATGCAGTGGGCGAAAGGCAGGCTCTGGACAGTACCGCAGTGCTGGCCGATGTGTCCCAAAGGCTCACGGGCAGAAACATGGTGCCGGCCAATACGGGCGCGGCCATCGTGTTCATGGACGAACAGCGGCTCCGTTCGGTCTTCGAGAACCTGATCCGTAACGCCCTGGAAAGCGGCGGCCCCGCAGAGGAAGTGGCGGTATCGGTGGAAGGGAACAACGGGAAAATCACCATCACGATCATGGACCGGGGCCGGGGCATTAAAAAGGCCGACCTTAAGCGGGTTTTTGATCCTTTCTTTACCAGTAAAAGTACCGGTACCGGCATCGGCCTTTCGGTGAGCAAACGGTTCATAGAGGCAGCCGGCGGGAGCATCGGCCTGGAAAACCGGGAGGGCGGTGGGGCCCTGGTGCGGATTATTCTGCCGGAACATCATGCGGAGCATAAGTCATGAAGATACTGATCGTTGACGACGAGCGGCACATCCGGGAATCCCTCAAAAAGTATCTTTCCCTGGAAGAGATTGATGCCGAGGGGGCCGAGACCGGGGAGGCCGCAGTGGAGTTTCTGGAAAAGGAAGCCTTCGACGCCGTTATCCTGGACCTGAAGCTCCCCGGTATGAGCGGCCAGGAGGTTCTGGTCTGGATGCAGCGCCGGGGATTGCTCAGCCCGGTGATCATGATCTCTGCCCACGGCCAGATAAGCGATGCCGTAGAGGCCCTCAAAACCGGAGCCTGTGATTACCTGGTAAAGCCCTTTGACCCGGCGGAACTCATCATAAAGCTCCGGGCCCTCGTGGACAACCGCCGCCGGGAAAATCGTATCGCGGCCCTGGATCGGACCGGCGACGGCAAGACCGGACTGATCGGCGACACCGATGTGATGCGCCGCCTTTCGGACCGCATCGACAAGATCGCCCGCTCGGACGTAACGGTGCTCATCACCGGAGAAAGCGGCGCAGGCAAGGAGGCTGTGGCCCGGGAGATCCACTGCCGGGGGACTTACGCCGAGGAGCCCTTTGCGGCGGTCAATATCGGCGGCATTCACGAAGGGCTTATGGAAAGCGAGCTCTTCGGCCACGAAAAGGGCAGCTTTACCGGGGCCCTGGGCCGGAAGCTGGGGCTCTTCGAGGTAGCTGGCCGGGGTACCATCTTTCTGGACGAGATCGGCGAGATGCCCCTGGGCCTCCAGGTTAAACTCCTCCGGGTACTCCAGGAGCGGAAGATCCGCCGCCTGGGCGGTTCCAGCGATATCCCCGTGAACGCCCGGATCGTGAGCGCCACTAATCGGGACCTGGAGGCCATGGTTCGGGAGGGCCGCTTCCGGGAAGACCTCTACTACCGTCTTAACGTGTTCAGGATCATCTGCCCCCCTTTACGGGAGCGACGGGATGACATCCCGCCGCTCACTGAGTTCCTGCTGAACAAGCTCTCTACCCGCATGGGCCGCCCCCATGCGGCCATCAGCCCCGGAGCCCTGGAAAAGCTCCTGGTCTACGATTTCCCCGGCAACATTCGGGAACTGGAAAATATCCTGGAACGGGCCCTGATCTATGGCGAAGGAAACCGGATTGAGGCCTGGAACATTGAACTGCACAAGAGCGATGCCTCCCTTGCAGGCGACCCTGCCGCCGCTACCAGCGCCGTGCGCCCCGAACCCAGCGCCGCTTCTTCCCTGGAGGCCATCGAGAAACAGGCGATTGCCGATGCCCTGGTCCGTTGCCAGGGCAACCGCAGCAGGGCATCGGTGGAACTGGGTATCTGCCGGAAGACCCTGCTCAACAAGATCAAGCTCTACGCCCTGGAATGAAGAAGCCCGCCGCTTTCCCGGCCGGCGAATTTGGCCTGTAGGACATCCCTCAAACCTTCCATTTGAAAAATGGAAAAAAATGCGTTTTTGGTCAAGCAATTGGCAGGACATTTCCATATAGAGTATGTAACGGCCCCAGATTGCGGGGCTGTTAACACGCTTTAGCTTTAATATGGAGGTTATGATGAAGCATTGTTTCGTGAAGACCGTCTCAATCATCGCCCTGCTGATGATCGTCCTGGTACTGGCCGCCTGTCCTGCGCCTACGGAGACGGACAGGCCTGAGGAAGGCGGTACCGAAAAGCCCACAGGGCCTGTGAAAGAGCCCGGAGGGCCTGCGGAAAATCCCGGGAGCGACAAACCCGGGGAGGGCGAGGAAGAGCCTGAGGATGGGGATGCCGAGAAGCCCGCAGGGCCCGTGGAAGAGCCCGGGAGCGACAAACCCGGGGAGGGTGAGGAAGAGCCTGCGGAAAACCCCGGAGGCAACAAACCCGGCCCGGATACCGGCTTTGTTCTGGACGAGACCGGGGTACCAATCTTTTCGTCTGCGGCGGCCCTGAAAACTTATCTGGCCGGGCAGCCGGAAAACACCGCCACGGACTTTTACAAGGTGAAGCTCCGGGGCCTTGATCTTTCGGCCAGCGAAGGGGAGGCTCTCAAGGCCGTCTACAGCGCCTTGAGCCGTTATACGGCCCTGGACTTTTCGGAATGTTCCGGCAGCGTGATCTACGCGAATTCGGTGGAGGCGGCAAAAAAGAAGCTGGTTCTTGCCATGATATTACCCGGAACAATACAGGAAATCAAATCCAGCGCCTTTCTCAACTTCAACAGCCTAGTGAGGCTATCCGCACCGGGCCTTACCACGCTGCATTACGGGGCCTTCAAGCAATGTAAGGCCCTGACCGAGCTTATAATGCCGAAACTCAGGGAAATTACCGATGGTACGGAATCCACTAACGGCGCTTTTTCGGGCTGCCCTCTTCTGGACGCTCCCGATATGCCGGAACTCTACAAACTTGGGGCCTATGCCTTCTACAATTGTACGGGTTTGAAGACCCTGGATCTGCCCAAGCTGGAAATCCTGGGAAACTTCGCACTCAAGAACTGTACGGCCCTGAAGGAGCTCAGCCTGCCCAGGCTGAGGGAGGCCGGTAACTCTGCTTTCTACGGCTGCGAGAGCCTGGAATCGGTCAATCTACCCCAGCTCAGTTCTCTGGGCGAGTCCGGCTTCTGGAAGTGTACGGCCCTACAGGAGCTCAAGCTGCCCAGGCTGACAAGCGCCGGAGACTCCGCGTTCTATGGCTGCACGAGCCTCTCGAGCCTGAATTTACCCGAGGTCGAGAGCCTGGGTATCTCCTGTTTCAAGGGCTGCAAGCAACTCGTGAGCGCTATACTCCCGAAGATCAAGACCATCGGTAACGGCGCCTTCAACAGCGACCCTGCCCTGGTCTCAATCACCCTGGGTACGGAACCACCTGATCTGGGGACCGAGGTATTCGCCGGGGGTACAGCCCTCAAGGCCATCTATGTGCCCGGAGATGCAATGGAAAGCTACAGAAACCTGAACGCAAAAAATTGGACCCAGAGCCTTATAAAAAAGCTGGAGGCTATCCCCCAGGAAGGCGCCGATTAACTTGACGTTAACCAGCGCGCTCCTATTTGCAATTTCTCGTAACTCTTTGTTCCTTAACGGGTTACTGCGAAATTGTAAATAGCCAAGAACCCCTTGCATTGATGCCTCCGGCCGGGTTACATTGTAACCATGACCAGAGGCATTTTAATTGCCGGTCCGGAGTCATCCCTGACTGCGGCCATCGGGGCGGAGGCCTGTAAGCGGGTGGAACAGTACGCTGCCGCCAATATCCCCGGCAGGTTCTCCGGGCCGCTCCGGGACGGGGAAAAAGCGCCCTGCCTTGAGCCGGGTCCTAGCGCCCGTATCCCCCTCGTCTGGAACCCTGCAAGCCCCCTCTCGGCCCGAACCCTGACCCTGGCCGCCGAAAACTGTCTTGAGCACGTGGACGAGGCTATCCTGGTCTGTACTCCCCCATCGCTACGTACCGGCCCCGAAGATTTAGCCCCGGCGGACGTGGAGGCTGTTCTGAACGACCATCTCAAGGGCTGGTTCTTTCTGTCCCGGGAACTCTGCCGCATGTTCAGGGATCGGGGAGCCGGTACCCTGGCCCTGGTCTTGCAGGAGCCGGCCCCGGGTGGAGAACCGGCGGACCTCCTGGGACCTGCGGTGGGAGCGGCCTTCCGGGCCTTTGCCCAGAGTCTTTTGGCCTCACAGCCGGGCAAAGCCTACGAGGTCTACGGATTTTCCGCCGAAAGCGCCGATGCCGCAGACTTTGCGGCCTTTATCTTCAAGATTATTGAGGAGCGGGGCCGCCGCAACGCCGGGAAATGGCACAAGTACGGTCGCCTGGGTATCTTCGGCCGCTAGTAAGGAATACGCTTGTTTATGCAGCCGGGCATTCGACATATATGCCGCAATAGAGGAGGAATTGACTATGAGTAAACACTTTGATCCGGCGGAGTTGGCCGATTTCGCACGGTACTACGGGTTTCATTATGATCTGATTGATCCCGCCCATCTAGTCCGGGATATTCTCAACGAGATGGACCGGGGGCTCCGGGGTCAGGCCTCTAGCCTGGCCATGATCCCCGCCTACATCAGCCCCTCGGCCCGTATCAGACCGGGGAAAAAGGTGATCGCCCTGGATGCCGGGGGTACTAATCTCCGCTCGGCCCTGGTTCATTTTACCGACCAGGGGACGCCCGAAACTGAAGGGGCCTGCAAAGTCCCCATGCCGGGAACCCAGGGCAAGATCGGCCCCGAGGCCTTTTTCGACCGGATAGCCAGCCTAACCGCCCCCCTGCTTGAGCAGGCCGGAGACATCGAAGGGATTGGTTTCTGCTTTTCCTACCCCATGGAGATAACCCAAGACTCTGACGGAATCCTGTTGGCCCTGAGCAAGGAAGTTGACGCCCCGGAAGTGATCGGGCAGCGTATCGGTGCAGGCCTTCGGGAAGCTCTGTACCGACGGGGCCTTAAAGCCCCTGAACGAATCGTGCTCTTAAACGACACCACCGCCACCCTGCTTTCGGGGCTGGCAGAGATTCCCGCCGACGGGGGTCAACGGCGTGGCGAGGACCTGTATGGCGCCCTTCCCGGGCCGGTCATCGGTTTTATCCTGGGCACGGGCTTTAACACCGCCTATCCGGAAAAGGACATCCCCAAGATCGGCTTCCATTCCGATACGGCCCCTCAGATCGTGGTCTGCGAGTCCGGGAATATCCACCCCCGCTACCTGGGCGGCCTGGACCGGGAGTTCGATGCCGCCACTAAGAACCCCGGGGTCTACAGTCTGGAAAAGGCCACATCGGGCGCCTATCTGGGGCCTCTAACCCTGCATATCCTCAAACAGGCGGTCCGTGACGGGCTCCTTTCCTTTGCCAAGTCCGATGAACTGCTCTCCTGGCCGGCTTTACAAACCCGGGACCTGAACGAGTTTATGTGGTCCCCCCTAACAGGACAGGGCCCCATCGGCAGTCTTTTCGGCCCCGGCGAAAAAGCCGCGCTGGAGAGTCTGGCCTACCTGAGCTCCATCGTTACCGAGCGGGCGGCCCTGCTTTCGGCCTCGGTGGTGGCCGCCGTGGTGGAGCGTACCGGCGCGGGGGCCGATCCCTTTGCCCCGGTACGGATCGCCGTGGAGGGCACCACTTATATGATCTACAAGGGCATGCGCCGTTCCCTGGAAGCCCGGCTCCACCTGATGCTGAACGGCCAAAGCCCCCGGAGCTATGTGATCGCCCCGGTAGAACAGGCCAGCCTCTTCGGCGCGGCGGCGGCGATCCTTTCCCAGAGAAGCTCTCGTGGCGTGTCTTAGGCGGCAAGCCATGGCCTGACGGTAGCTTTGCCCTGAACCAATGGGTGGGCCCCGGCAACCCAAGCGGCTGGCGGAAGGAGCGGCTCTTTGGCGATGAGTTTCTTTGTGGGGTGGAAATAGTTGATGAGCGGACAGAGGACGGCGTATTAAACCCTCGCCACGAATAGAAGCCATCCATAGGGCAGGCTTTTACACCGTTTCTGCATCCTATACCCGCTCGGGTAAACTTTCCCGGCGCTCTGGCGAATCTCTTATATTCCCATTTTTGGACGAGGAGCGGCATCTGGTCTTACTAAGAAAAAATAGTTAGGGATGCTTACGCTAGTCTGTTGATTATCGTAAAACATTGCATCCTCGCCCTACTTTAGTCCAGATTTGTATAGGGTTACAAACTCTTTTTTTTTACTAAATTATTCCTCGTGATAATTTCATTCCATGCAGAGTTATAACCATCCTTCAGATTAACTCTTTCTGAAAATAATATTAACTCTTTTTTATATATTTCAAATACCCTGCCTTTATAACCTGATCCTTGTCCGTATTCAGCAACCGCCTGTTCCCAGGTATGCTCCCCAAATGATTCTTTGACTTCATCTTTTATATGTTCTTTTAAGATATTTCTATATTCAATATAATCATTTTCAAATTTTCCCCAAAAAACGTGATAATTTATTTTATCTAATTCCGAGATATTTCTATATTTAATGAATTCGTTTATTTTATTAATAATTATATTTTTGCTGCTTGCAAAAAATTCATCAAATAACGTTTCAACGATCAAGCTGATCTCATGATAAAAATTGAAAGCATAATAATTTCCAGCATAACGATTTATAGCTGCAATCCTAGCAGGATGAATATTTTGCAATTCACCGATAAAAACATCAAGAAACTTATTTAATACATCTTTTGGCGTCCTTACATTTTCCACCAATTTATATAATTCTTCAAAATTTTCCAGCGCATATTCATTGTCTTCAAAATCATATCTAGACCTTTCAAAGGCTTTTTTTATTTCTTCGCATGTTTTAAACATATCAAATCTCTGCAAAGACAGATTATTTTGTATTTGCAGAAAT
This sequence comes from Treponema sp., assembly GCA_031289935.1. Lineage (GTDB taxonomy): Bacteria > Spirochaetota > Spirochaetia > Treponematales > Breznakiellaceae > JAITON01. The sequence goes on along the minus strand of JAITON010000221.1, from coordinate 1,329 downwards.
ATATCATCTTTTGCAGGCGTATTTAGCCTTGCATTATAAAAAAGCAAATTGCTTTCGATAAATGATATATTTAATTGTCTAAATTTTTCCATAATATCATCTTTTTTATAGTCTATACCTACTTGTACCGTTCCTGCCTTCCCATCATCTGTCATGACTTCTTCTGCTTCTTGTCCGTTGACATTGATTATTACATAAAACCGAAATTGATTACTATTTACAATTCTTGATCGTAACAATTCTGATATGCCTTGCGATGGCGCCGGTTTAATACTATCTATGAAAAAGAAAATACATTGCTCCTGCTCCTTATCAATATAATTAAGAATATCCTCTCGTTTCATTTTGTTTGCATCTGAATTTGAAGAAATAACAGTATCTATTCCTCTAGTATCAATAATTGATTGAATAACGGGATACTGATCAAAATCAAAAATATCAGATGTAATGAATATTTTGATTTTTTGCGGGAGCATCACAGTTGATATTTTACAGAGATTTATTTTGTTAAACTTATCCTGACAGTCTTCAAAAAATGTTCCCCTCTTTCTTTCACAATTAATTACTGTCTCTGTTCGCGCTTGGCTATTTATCCTACGAACAATTTCATTTTTAAATTCTTCAAAAGTTTTACAGTCTTTGTAAAGATTTTCAATGTCTGTCCTTTTCAACCCTACCATATTTCTGATAGAACGAGCTATTTCTGTAGGCAAATATTGGTTCTCATTATCGTTTCTCAAATCGTCTTTATACATATTACAAAAATCATCAATATATTGATTGAATAATTTATCATCTATTGGCTCAATTTCAAAATAGGTATTTGCTCTGTCACTTTTCAGTAATTCAACCTCACAAGTCGTGGTTCCTCCGGCAGCGGTCGTCAAAAGATCTTCCATCTTTTTACCAAGCTTCTTACTTAATCCAAACAATTCCAAAATAGTTGTAGTTTTACCTATACCCTTTTGTCCAATGAATACAAATTTGTATTTTTCATGCTCCAATTTTATCTTAATGTTTTTTAGAAAATCATGCCATTCGATATAATGATACGCCTTATTTTCAGAAATATTCCCGATATTATCAGAAATTTGCCCGCCTATATCGTTTATAAGAACAGTTAGATCAGAAAGATCATTCATAAAACCCTCCAAATGTTTTTCCCGTTGGCATTATTGTCTGCTCCACTGCCCGTTTCGTAAAACATACGTCCCCGCCGGTTTGCCCTGCGCGTTATAATAACTTTCTAACCCGGCTAACCCGGCATCGATATTACCGGCCATATCTCTAACAAAGTTGACATTTGCCCCGATGCTTACGCGGGTCAGT
>JAITON010000219.1 GCA_031289935.1 Treponema sp. | reverse complement strand
GATGCGACCACAGAAATTAGCGGACAAAGCCCGGCAGGGGCTATCCGCTGCATCGCTCAAGGCATCAAAGGCTGTTACTTTTGCCGGTCCACGCATAACGTTGTTATACTAGCATCAAGTGTAGAACTTGTCAAGCGCTTTTTACGAAAGCATTTTTTTAAACACGGCCCTTCGACCCGGTCCGTGCGCCCCGGTCTCATAGCCTAGCGGTTCGTCTTGGCGATGTCGCAGATGCGGCGGGCCATCTTGTCCAGAGGGACCTGTTCCATCACATGGCCCTGCTCAAAGGCCACCCGGGGCATGCCGTAGACCACGGCCGTAGCCTCGTCCTGGCCCAGGGTTATGCCGCCCTCCTTGTAGATGTTCCCGAGCTGCTGGGCCCCGTCCCGGCCCATGCCCGTCATGATGACCCCCAGGGCGTTGTTCTTGTACTGCATGGCCACCGAGGCAAAGAGTACGTCCGCCGAGGGCCGGTGGCCGCTCACCAGGGGCGCATCGGAGAGCAGCACGCGGCCGTAAACGGCCGGGCCGCCGGCCTTCCGTTCCACTTCCAGATGCTTGTTCCCCTGGGCGATAAGGATGCGGCCCGGCTGGATGGCATCCCCGTCCTCGGCCTCCTTCACGTCCAGGGGGCAGATCCGGTCCAGGCTCTTGGCGAATTCGCTGGTAAATCCCGGGGGCATGTGCTGGACCACCACAATAGGCGCCTGGAGGTCCGCATCAAGCTGGGAAAAAACCACCCGCAGGGCGTCGGGGCCGCCGGTGGAAATACCGATGGCGATAAGCTCGGTCCTGCCGGGCCGGCGAATCGGCGCCGGCGGCTTGGGGGGTCGCCCTGCGGGCGCCGAAGCTCCCCCCCGGAGGATAGCGGCAATCTCCGGGTTCGTGTGGGAAGCCTCGGCCTTGGGGGGATATTCACCGGGCGCCAGGACCTTTTTACCTTTGCGCCGCCGGTATTGGCCGCCGTAGGCCAGGAGCTTTTCCACCACCGTATCCCGAACCGTATGGAGGTCCTCGGAAATGGAGCCCGAGGGCTTCTGCACAAAATCGCTGGCCCCCAGGGACAGGGCCTCCATGGTGATCTTCGCCCCGCTAGAGGCAATAGAAGACAGGATAACTACCGGAATGTCGATGCCCCGCTTTTTCCGTTCCTGGAGGAACTCAATGCCGTTCATCTCCGGCATTTCCAGGTCCAGGATAATGACATCGGGACAAACCCGGGGGATCTTCTGGAGGGCAAAAACGCCGTTCATAGCCTTATCGGCCACCGCAAGACCTGGGGCGCCCTCCACCATCCGGCCAATCAGGTTCCGCATCAGCGCCGAATCGTCCACAATCAAAACGGAAATTTCATCAGCCATATCTACCCCCCCTAGATAAACTTCCGGTACAGTGTCGCCCACTGGGTCTTGACGAACTCAAATTTGGTGCCCATGCCGAAGAGGGACTCGGAATGGCCGATAAACAGGAAAGATTTGGCCGCCATGGCATCCCAGAAGCGGTTGATCGCCACATGCTGCGCGGCCTCATCAAAGTAGATAATCACGTTCCGGCAGAACACGATGTCCTGGTTCCGCTGCCCCGAATCGTTCTTGAGGTTGTGATAGTCGAAGCGAATCCTGGACATGAGGCCGGCATGAACCTTGTAGCCCCCCTCCACCTTGTCAAAATACTTGCCCAAATACCGCGGAGGGATGCCGTCGATACGGTTATCGGCGTAGAAGCCTCCCTTGGCGGTCATCAGGCACTTGAGGCTGATATCACTGGCGATGATGTCGAATTTCCAGGGCCACGGAAGGATTTCGCTCATCAGCATGGCGATGGTATAGGGCTCTTCCCCGGTGGAACAGCCGGCGCTCCAGATTTTCAGGGTGGTATTGCCGCTTGCCCCCTTGATCTTTATCAATTCGGGGACCACAAAATGCTGGAGCGCGTCAAAATGGGCTTGGTTGCGGAAAAACCGGGTTAGGTTGGTGGTGATGGAGTCGAGAAAGGCCTTAAGCTCCTCCCGGTTGGCGGCTATCGTGCTAAAGTAGCTCTTTACCGAGTCGATGCCTTTGTTCCGGAGTTGTTCCCGAAGACGGCCTTCCAGGATGGCCCGGTTGGTGTCCGTAAAACTAATACCGCTCTCATTGTAAATCAGCCTGCGGTACTGTTCAAAGTCGGCATCGGATAGAAAAACTGCATCCGCCATACCCAATACTACGGCGTAAGCCGGAAACTGTCAATGAGCCAGGAGGCTCGCCAGGGCGGGCACGGAGATAATGTTCCCGATGGCTCCCCCGAGCCCGGAGAGCAGGAATACCAGGAGCGAACGGGTGATGCGGTTCCGGTAGAGGCCCCGGAGGCTGCCCACGTCGTCGGCAATGGTCTCGGCGTCCCGAACCCGGGGCTTCCGCAGGCTGGCCTCCACGATCCCCGAGAAGAAGCCCACGCTGAGCACGGGGTTCAGGGTGCCGATGGGGGCCGCCACAAAGGAAACCAGGATGCTCAAGGGATGCCCCAGGGCAATAAGGGCGCCCAGAGCGGCCAGGGAACCGTTCCAGAGCACCCAACGGAGGAGCATGGCCAGGCTTACCTCAACGCCGGAGCGAAAAAACCCCAGGCCAATCAGGGCAAGGAGTATTACCGGAATGATCCAGCCGGCGGCCTTGGAGAGAAGTGATTTGGGAGGGACCTGGTCGAGGACCGATACATCGGCGCTTTCCCTGCCTGCGGCAATCTTCTCGATAGAGGCCCGGATTCCCTGTAGGTGGCCGGCCCCGACAACGGCCACAACCCGGCCAGGCCCGGACCGGCCAGGCCCGGAAGGGCTCTCTACCGAGCTCCAGATTTTGGCGGCCAGGTAGCGGTCCCGCTCATCGATCAGGGTTTCCTTGACCCGGGGGAGGTAGCTGGCCAATTCGGCCATCATACCGTCAAGCTCATTGCGTTCCTTAAGCTCCTCAATTTCCGCCTCGCTCAGCTTTTCCGTGGTTACCGCGCTGGAAAGGAGGGTCGCCAGGAGCTTGCACTTGCTCCAGAAGCCGCATCTGGCCCAGGCCCGGCGCAGAGTAGTCTGCACCTCCCGGTCGCAGAGGGCGTAGGGTATCCCCAGTTCATGGGCGGTTTCCACCGCGATCTTCATCTCCTCCCCGGGTTTGACCCCAAGCTCGTTCCCCATGCGGCGCTGAAAGCTGGACAGGACCAGGTTGGCCATAAGCAGGAAGCCCTTGCCCTGGCGGAAGACCTTGACCACGTCCAGCCGCTCCCAGTTGTCCTGCTCGATGATGGCAGCGTAGCGGCCTGAGTCCAGTTCGACGCAGACCATACCGGGCTTTTCGTCCCGGATAACCTGTCTGACCTCTTCGATGCTGTCCCGTGATACATGGGCCGTACCGACGAGGATGATTTCCCGGTCCGGATTTCCGGATGAGCCAGAGAGATTGATGACTTCGTTCATAGTTTACGTTCCTCCAAAATCGAGAGCAGTATCCGCCATTCCGAAAGGGAAGGTTGATCAAATTCGTACATATTAACATAGTAGCGGTTGGCCAGGCTGGTGTTGCCCCGGATATCATAGTACTGGGCCAGGTAGAAAAGCAGCCGGGCCTTTATCTGGGGCCGGGGTTCCCGGGGTATCAGGAGGGCCACGTCATTGTCCCCTGCCAGGTCCCGAAAGAGCCGGAGCAGGAACCAATCCGTACTCTGGGACTCCACCCGGCGGATCACCGAATCCAGAAAACTCCGGATTTCTGCCTGGCTGCCTGAGGCCCGTATCCAATTGACCGCGACCAGCAGGGCGTAGGTAACCTCCTCGGTCCCGGCGGTACGGCCCTTGGGGGTCCGGTTATAGGCCTCCGCAAAGGCGTTCCGGGCTTCGGCATAGAGGCCCTTTCGCATACGGAGCACTCCCATTCGTTCAAAGGCATAGTAATAGCCGGGATTAAGCCGGGCCAAGACGGTATAATCCGCCTCCGCCCCCTCGTAGTCCCCCAGTTCCTCTTCAATCCCCCCGGCATAGACATAGGGCAGGTATTCTCCGGGCCGCAGGCTGATAGCCCGTTTGAATTCCCCCAGAGCCTCGGCTTTCCGGTCCAGGCTGAGGAGCACCTGCCCCCGGTCATAGGCGATCCAATAGTCTCCAGGGGCCAGGGCGGCGGCAGCGTCCAGATCGGCCAGGGCAAGGGGAACACGGCCTGAGACCCGGTATATCCGGGCCCGGTCCTGGAGGGGAGCCGCCCATTGAGGATAGAGAGCCACTGTCTGATCCAGCAGGGCCTCGGCCTCCGGGAATTTGTCTTCGTACCAGTAGACGGTGGCCCGGCCCAGAAGGGCATCCCCGTTACCCGGCTCCAGGGCCAGGACCTGGTCAAAGTACCGGGCTGCCTCAGTAAGGGATTGATTGCGGAGGTAGTTGTTCCCCAGGGCCAGGAGGCCTCCCCTATGATCGGGATCTGCCTCAAGAAGCCGTTCCAGGACCTGCCGCTGTTCTTGATCCCGTCCCATAACGGCTTCCAGGAAAGCCAGTACATAGAGGGCGTCCACCTGGTCCGGATCCTCCGCAAGCACCGTCTCAACAACGCTTCGGGATTCGTCCGGTCTCCCGGCGGAAAGGAGTACAGAGGCCTTGAGGAGATGGATCCCCGGCGTTTCGGCCAGACCGCTTGCCAAGGTATCAAAGAGCGCCAGAGCCTCGTCATAACGGTGCTCCCGAACTAGTTCCGCTATCATTTCCAGGATACTGGCTGTTGAAGGCGCTTCCCGGGCCGCTTCCGGCGGCGCTTCGGACGGTGCTTCCGGAATATTTTCTGCCGGTTCCGGCACGGTCCCGCAGGCGGATAGGCCCGCAAGAACCAGGAAGAGAAGCAGTAGGGCCGGAAGCTTCATGCGCATGGGATTATTCTAGCGGAAAACATCCCGGTCAGCAAGCTACGGCCGGTTGAGTCCAACCATCTTGCCTCTTTTGGGTCCTTGGGGTATGCTTTATGATGATGATACTGAGAAAACCTGTGCTCATGATAAAAAAGCCTATATTCTCCCGAATAATCGGCCTGACTCTGCTCTATGCCGTGGTATTTATCCTCATTGTTATGCTGCACTTTACCAGGGAAGGGAGGGTTAGCCGCCAGACCGGGCCCATGACTGTTACCGGGTATTATCGCGAGGGAAATAGTTCTCCAGATCCCGTCGACGGTTATGCAATCGAGGGGACCATCACCATCAGCTTTGGGGGCATGGAATTCCGCCTGGACCGGGCTGACCGCATGATTATCGGCGCAGATGGTGTGAGCTTCCGGCTCCCAGTGGGAACCCTGCAATTTGTGGTCCTGTCTCCGGCAAGCGGCCCGGAACTCAGGATAAGCGCCGACCTGACCAACGCACGGCTGGAACTGCCCTACCGTCCTCTGGAGAGTTCCCAGATCCGCTCCGAGGGGAATGCCAATATCACCGTTACCGCCGAGGGAGTCAACTATAGTTTTGAATGGAGCTCCCTGGATTCCGGCCGGGGTGTGCTCATCCTGGATTCCGGAAACCCTGTGGCGATTTACCGGGCGCTCCCGGAGGAGGAGACCTTTAATCCCGCCAGCTATGCCCTAGCCACTGCCTGGGACCAGGGCCGTTACGATGATGCCTTAAACCGCTGGCGGAACGAATCATGGAACCGCTGGAGCCGGATGGCGGGGAGTTCCACCGACGAGACCCTGATTACCGCCTATGCCGTGGAGTCGGTACTCCGGGGGACTTACCGGGCGGCGGTGGCGGGAGTTTCCCCTAGTTTCCTGAACGGTTCCGGCAGAACCTATCTTTCATCGGTATTTCTGGGGCAGACCGACCAGGGGCGGAGCAGCCTCCTGGCGGCGGAACAGGTGGCCTACGACCGGATTTCCCGGCTGACGGAGGAGAAATCGCCGGATCTCTTCAGGGAATCCCATATCATTGAGTACCTGGGTATCCGGGGATACAGCAGTTTCCTGGACAACACGGCCCTGACGGCCCAGAGCCTGGAAGAAAATCCCGGCATGGAATTAGTCCCTGGTCTTCTGGAAGCCTGGGCGGAATGGCAGAACTTCCGGCCTTCCGCTGACAATCCCTTTGACGGGTTTATTGAGGGGATTCTTCTGGCAGTTTCGGAGTCCCTCTACCGGGACACGGAACGGGATGCGGTACTGGTACTTTCCGGGGAAGAATCGGACACGGAATTCAATATCCGGTTGGGTCTGGCCTTGAACCGCTACGGTTCCCTGTCCGGTCGGGACGATTGGGCCGCCCTAGGCCGGTCCCTGGTTCTTTCGGCCCTGGCCTATGCCGACCCGGATGGAATGGTCCCGGCGCAGCTCTCTCTGACCGGGGCCGGAATCCTGGAAGAGCCCGTTGGGGGTCGGCGGATCAGCGCCGCCGGGCTCTACCGTTACCTTGTCCCCGGCTCCTGGCCCCGGTTTACAGGGATCGGTGAACCGGGAGACGGTATCTGGGTCTGGACCGCCGCGCTCGGAGTGGAGACTTCCCTGGAGAACAATGTGCTGGACATCGCCGTCACCTTCCCTGCGGGGGAAACCCATTACATGATATTCCGGGGGGTCAATGCCTTCAGCAAGATTCAGCTCTATAATATGGATTACCGGACAGATCCCCAGTTTGAACGCTACGACTCTTCGGGCTGGTCTTATTCGTCCCGAGATCAGGTTCTGCTCGTTAAAATGAGGCACCGGGCGGAGGTAGAGCATATCAGCATATTCTTCTAGGGAATGCATGTATTTATACCCGGTTGGATAAATACATGCTTCCCTAGAAAAATTTGTCTGAAAAGGCGCATTTTCTCAAAAAAAATAAAAATAAGTTGGCAATTTCCCCCAAAAGCATGTATAATAGATACAATGTTGTAACATTTATTGAACGGCAAGGAGCTGGTGTGGTTAGACGAGACTTCCCCAAGATCCACTTTTATGATCAGGATTTTGTGGATATATACGACAAAACATGGGCCTGGATCCAGGATTGCTGGAATACTGGGAGCGACAAGAGCGTTACACCGGGGAAGTTCTTCTCCTACCCCGGCAATCCGGTCATTACCCAGGCCGATGCAGCTTATTCGTCCTTTTTCCTGGTCTATTCCAACCGGATTTACCAGGCTCCCCCGAGCCTGGACATCTTCTACGGGCACCAGGAGCCCTCGGGGGCGATCCGGGGGGCCTACAATATTGAGACGGGCCTGCCGGAAATCGCGCCGGACAATCCCGAGGGACTGGCCCTGCCGCTCTTCGCCTGGGTGGAATTCAACCTCTACCATAAGTCGGCCAACAAGAAGCGGGTTAAGGAGGTAATCCCCATCCTCAACCGCTACATGGACTGGATTGATGCCGGGTTCAAGCAACCCAACGGTCTCTACGAGGTGCCCCTTTCCGCCACAAGCCTCCCCGGCGAGTACCGCCGGAGAGCGGCCTATCCCGTGGACTTCAACACTGCCATGGCCATCAACGCACTCTACATGTCGGCTTTGGCGGACATTATGAACGATAAGGAGATCAGTTTTCAGTTCAAGAAGCGCTACTTTTCCCTAAAGACCCGGATCAATAACCTGATGTGGGACCCCGATGACGGTTTCTACTACGATATTGATGAGGACGAAAAGCGGATCCCGGTCAAGACCCTGGCTGGCTACTGGCCCCTCCTGGCGGAGATTCCCAACGGCGATAAGGCCGAGCGGATCATCGAAAAGCTTGAGGACCCCGGGATCTTCGGTACGCCCCACCCTTTTCCCTCCCTGGCGGCCAGCGAACCAGGCTTCCGCGAAGATGGGGGCGGCTATTCGGGCTCGGTCTTCCCCCAACTGAACTTTATGGTGATCAAAGGCCTGGAAAAATACCAGCGCTGGGATCTGGCCCGGGAATGCGCCATACGGCACCTCTACTTTATCCTGGACTCCATGAGCCCCGACGGCAACCACCACAAGGGAAATCTCTGGGAGGCCTATCTTCCCTTAAAGGAAGGCCCGGCTCAATGGGAGGGACATCCGGACTTTCCCCGGTCGCAGTACCTGACCGGCGTGGCCCTGTCCACCATCAGCGTGGCCATTGAGAACGTGATCGGCCTCTGTATCTCCCTGCCCAAGAAGACCGTGGACTGGATTATCCCCAACCTGGAGATCATGGGGATCGAGAACCTTTCCCTTAAGAAGAACCTGATCACGATCCTGTCCAACAAGAGCGGCCGGGGCTGGGAAATCCACATGGAAAGCGAAAAACTCTACTACTTTAAGATCAATATCCTGGGGAAGAAGAAAAAGACCCTGCCCATCCCCTCGGGGAAGTGCTCTATGTTGATTGATAAGTTGTAGACCAGGATCGGGGCAATTTATACCCCCACCCCCTGGCTTTCCAGCTCCGCCGGATATTCCATGTAGTGCCGGAGCCGGTCAAGACATTTTGCAAAGTAGGCGCCGGAACAGATCCGCTCGTCCAAAGTCATGCCGACGGGCAGGCAGCGGACCGGTACCAGGACACCGTGCTCTTCCACCGGCACAATCTGCTCCTTACCCAGGACGATAAAGCAGCTCGTGGTACCCATCTCGTAGAGATGGTGGTAAACCGATGGCGTCTTGAGGCTGGCCAGGTTGGAAACCCCCAGGCTCGCGTGGAAGGGGCTCACGTCAATCAGGGCCTTGGGCAACAGCTCGTGCCGGTCCAGAAAACGGATAATCCCCATGATACCGTTGAGAATTACCGGGAAGGATAGGAGGGTCTTGATAGCCCGGTCCGTGGCGGTGGGCTCCTGGGGGCTCCGGTTCTCGTCAATATAGCCCTCGATCTTCCGGTGGACGGTAAAAATATCATCATGCTGGTCGAAGGCGATCTTGGACATGATTGAATCATCGGCGCCGGGGCGGATAATCAACAGGGATATCGTGAAATCATCATGATCGTAGAGCTTGGAGTTCATGATAAAGCGGTTGAACTC
>JAITON010000154.1 GCA_031289935.1 Treponema sp. | reverse complement strand
TAGGGAATAGGGAATAGGGAATAGGGAATAGGGAATAGGGAATAGGGAATTCACCACGCCTCTCTCCTCTTGTTTGCTGAACTCATTCCTTATATCATAAAGGAACGGAATTCGGACATACATGTATGTCCTGGATGTCTAATATTACTATACATCAATTGATATTTTTCTGTCAACAAGTTTCCGAGTTTCCGGGCTCATTTTTTTAAAAAATAGGAGCCAAAAACTTCTGAATCGCAACATACTTTGTAGATCACCACCCATTTCGCTATTGATAGTATGTGCGGATTTCATTTATTGTATTTGGATCATACTTTTTTTTCTGACTAAAGGACACTTTAAGGACCTCCTATGCAAAGTATCAAAGAATTGGGTCTGGACGTAGGCTCCATGACGGTCAAGGCGACCGTGTTTGCGGCAGGCGAGAAGGGTATCCTCTGGCAGGATTACCGGCGGCATAACGGACGACAGACCGAGTGCACAGGAGAAATTCTTCGTGCAGTTACCCGGGCCTTCCCCGGCGCGGCCCTGAGAATCGCCATCACCGGGAGCGGCGGCAGGGCCTTGAGCCAAATCCTGGGGGCGCGGTTCATCCAGGAAGTGAACGCCGTAACCCTGGCGGTGGAAACCCTGATCCCCGGCACCGGTTCGGTAATGGAACTGGGGGGCCAGGACGCCAAGGTGATCATCTGGAAGGGTAACGTGGCGCCGGCAGGAATAGGCGCCAATGAAAAAACCACCCTCACCTATATGAACGACAAATGCGCCGGCGGCACCGGGGCTACCATCGACAAGATCATCGCCAAGATCGGCTTTTCCCCGGAGGAAGCGGCAGAGGTTGATCCTGCGGGCCGGGAGGTTCACCGGATAGCCGCTAAGTGTGGGGTCTTTGCCGAGACCGATGTGGTGGGTCTCCTCAAGGCCGGCGTCAACCGGGAGGACATCTTCGTCTCCCTCTGCCACGCCATCGTTAAGCAGAACCTGGAGGTGCTGGTCCACGGCAACGCCCTGCCTGAGACGGTGGTCCTCCTGGGCGGCCCCAACACCTTTATCCCTGCCTTTGCCCCGATCTGGCGGGAGCACATCAGCGAAGCCTGGAAGATACACGGCTATAAGCCCCGGGAGGCTGGTTTGGAGCAGTCCATCATCGTGCCCCCGTATTCCCAGTTCTTTGCCGCTATGGGGGCCGTCTTCTTTGCACGGGAATCAGGCGAGGCGGAGGCCGCAATACCGGACCTCTCGGCCCTGGAGGGGCGCCTTAACAACGCGGAGGGGACGAGGAGTTCCTACGATGAAACCGATGAGACCCTGGTAAAGCTTCCCGCAAAGCTCCGGGGAGACGCCCATGGGGAGGGCATCCTTCCGCCTCTGGCAAAGTCGACAGAGGAACTGGAAGCCTTCCGCCGGGATTACGCCGTGCCTGACTTTGTAAGCCCCCTCTGGGCGGAAGGGACGAGGGTGCATGTGTATCTCGGCGTGGACGGCGGCTCCACCAGCACCAAGATCACCCTTGTGGATGAGGCCGGCAAGCCGGTTTACCGCGACTATATGCTCTCCCAGGGTAATCCCCTGGAAGACGCCCGGCTGCTTTTTTCCAGACTCCGCACCTTTCGGGACAAAGGGAAACTCGACATCAACATTCTGGGAACCGCGGCCACAGGCTATGCCCAGGAGATCCTGAAGGCCGGGCTGGGCCTGGACATGGCGGTGGTGGAAACCGTGGCCCACATGAGAGCGGCCACGGCCCTCTACGGCGATGTGGACGTGATCTGCGATGTAGGCGGCCAGGACATCAAGGTGCTTTTTATGAAGCACGGGCGGGTGGTGGACTTCAAGCTCAACACCCAGTGCTCCGCGGGAAACGGCTACTTTTTGCAGACCATGGCAAACCAGTTCGGTATCCCCGTGGAGGAATACGCGGATTGCGCCTTCCGGGCAACCCGGGCGCCCCGCTTTAACTACGGCTGCGCGGTGTTCATGGAACAGGACCGGGTGAACTTTCAGCAGGCCGGTTGGCTAAAGGAAGAGATGATGAGCGGCCTGGCCCAGGTGCTGCCCCTCAATATATGGAACTACGTGGTCCAGGAGAGCAACCTGGCCAGTCTGGGCAAACGTTTTGTGCTCCAGGGCGGGACCCAGAAGAACCTGGCCGCGGTGAAGGCCCAGGTTGACCACATCAAGCGGAAGGTTCCCGGTGCGGAGGTTCACGTGCACCGTTACGCCGACTTAGGCGGCGCTATCGGGGCGGCCCTGGAGGCGCGGGACAGCGGTCAGGCCGGCGCCTTCATCGGCGTCAATGCGGCGTCGGAGCTGCGCTACAGCACCCGGAACGACGAGACTACCCGCTGTTCAGGCTGCGCCAATACATGCCGCCGGACCTTTGTTGACATCGTAACGGGCGGCAGTGAGGGCGACAAGCTCCGTACCGTGCGTTTCATATCCGGCTACCTCTGCGAACGTGGGGCCAGCGAAGACCCCCGTTCCGTCAAAGCCCGGGATACGTACGGCAAGGAAGCCGACCTGAGTGCCCTGGCTGCGGACTGGGCTTTCTCTGACTTTGACTTTGCGCCCCTAAGCGAAGGCCGGGCAGACCGAGCCGGCTTCTACCCGGCGGCAAGTGAGATGTGGATGGACAAGAAAAAGTGGCGCGCTCCCTTTGAGCGGAGTTCCGCCGAAGCAGCGCAAAAACGCGCTAAAATGACCGTGGGCATCCCTCGGCTCCTCAACATGTTCTACTATACGCCGCTTTTTTCCTCCTATTTTAGATGCCTGGGCCTTAAGGTGGTCTACTCAGGCTTTTCAGACGACCGGCTCTGGAGTGAGGGCAACAAGTGGGGCGCCATCGACCCCTGCTTTCCCGCCAAAGTCGCCCCGGCCCATATCTGGCAGCTTCTGAATATCGAGGGCCTTAACGCGATTTGCTTCCCCATTATCACCCATCTGGAGACGATGCTGGAACATACCCTGGGAAACGTCGCCTGTACCATCCAGATGGGTACCCCGGAAGTGGCCCAGGCCGCCTTTACCCGGAGCCGTGATCTTTTGCGGGAAAAGTCTGTGGACTGGTGGGATCCTTCCATTAAAATGGACCGCGCCATCGAAGCCTGCGACTGCCTGTATCAGTACTTTGGCCAGCGTCTGGGCATCAGCCGAGACGAGAACGCCTGGGCTTTCAGACAGGGTGAAACGGCCCTGAAGGAATACCTGCGCCGCCAGCGGGAGTTTTTTACCAGCACCATGAACGGCCTTATCGACAACGACCAGGTGGGACTCCTCCTCATCGGCCACCCCTACCACCACGATCCGGGCCTGAACCACGGTATCCCCGAAGCGTTCCGCAAGCGCGGCTACCCGATCTTTACCATTGAGTCGCTGCCCCCCGACGAAGCCTTCCTGGGGCCCCTCTTCCCCGAAGGGCTTGGACGGGACATCAGCGGCGTGTGGGTGCGGAATTTTAACCGGAACACCAACCACAAGATCTGGGCCGCCAGGATCGCCAGCCGGCATCCGAATCTCGCCGTGATCGACCTTTCCAGCTTCAAGTGCGGCCACGACGCACCTACCTACAGTTACGTGGACATGATTCTGGATGTGTCACAGACGCCACACTTTACCTTTCACGACATCGACCAAAACCGCCCCGGAGCGACCTTCAAGATCAGGATTGACACTATCGACTACTTCCTGAAGGAATACGAGCGGAATTTGAAGCAAAAGGCAGCCTTATGCACATAAAAACCCCTAAATTCATCAGAAAAGAGCAATGGGTGGGCCTCCCGAACCCGCTCTGGCGCCGGGAAGAAAAGCGCAGGGTTACCATGCTCTACAATCTTTTTGAGGACAAGAAGTCCTACTTTATGCGCGCCTACTTTGACAAGGCCGGTTACCAGTACCGTGACCTGGGCAGCCACCTGCGCCAGGACGTGCATTATGGCCGCGAATGGGGAAGCCGGATGCAGTGCAACCCCACCTACTTTACCTGCGGGAGCCTGTTGCGGAACCTCTTCAAGATCGAACAGGAAGAGGGCCTCAGCAAGGAACAGATCGTCCAGCACTTTGTCTTCCTGGGCGGTGGCGGTCAGTGCGGGCCCTGCCGTTACGGCATGTACCCGGAAGAGTACCTCAAAGCGGTGAACAGCGCGGGCTTCAAGGGCTTCCGGGTGTTGATCTTTAACTCCGACATCATCCAGGACCCACCGGAACCCAGGGAAGCGGCCTTCCGCTTTTCGCCCTGGTTCAAGCTCCACTTTGCCATCTCCTTTATCCTGGGAGACTTCATCCACATCGCCGAGTGCGCCCTCCGCCCCTACGTGAAGGACAAGGCCCGGCTCCAGGCCGTCATTGA
>JAITON010000088.1 GCA_031289935.1 Treponema sp. | reverse complement strand
CAGGGGTGCTGTCCAGGAGGGTGAAGAACTTGGTCGCCCCCTCATCCCGGGCCCGGAGCAGGGCGGTGTGCACAATGGGATAGTCCGTGGCATTCATGGCGTAGCTTCCCACGTTAAGGTCCACCAAGGAACCGTCCTCTCTTATGTAGTTCGTTTTTGCCATGGCGTTGCCCGTATCGCCCCCGGCCAGGCTCCAATCGACCTGTTCAAAGCCGATAATACCGCCCTTGAATACCGTGGCCGCACCTACGGCAACGCCCATCCTGATACCGTCGCCGGTATTACCCTTGTTGGAAAGGGTAATATCCCCCGCCGAACGGGGATTGTACTGGGCCAGCATTTCCTGGCTGGCGTCGTAGCCCCCCGTAGCCAGCATCACCGCCTTGGCGTTGATGGTGTAGCTGATGTTCCCGGCCCGGTTGACCGCTTTGGCGCCCACAATCGCACCATTGGCCTGGATGAGCCCGGTGGCCGTGACATCGGTCTTAATGACGATCCCCAGGCTTTTTGCCGAGGCTTCCAAGGGGTTGATCAGGTCCTGGCCCGAAAAACCGCCGGAGAACCGTGCCCGGCTTTCGGGAGCGGTGCCCGCCGAACCGGCAAAGGGGGTAACCCAGCCGTGGTCTTGCAGGAAGCTGATGGTCCCCAGGGAATTTTCCGCAAAGAACTGGAGCATGGTCCGGTCCGCCTGCTGGTTCGCCCGCCCCATGTAGTAGTCCACCATGCCGGGAATGTCGTCCTCGTCCAGGGCTGCGTACACAATACCGGCGGAGGTTATCGTGGAACCGCCGATGAGGTCGTTCTTCTCGATGATGAGCACATTCTGGACCCCCCCTTCTTTGGCGGCGATCGCGGCGGAGAATCCCGCAGCGCCCGAGCCGATGACCAGGAGATCGGTCTCCAGGGTTTCTGCCCGGGAAGCGGCCTTGGGCGGTGCGGCGGTAAAGGCCGCCGATGCCTTGGCCTGTTTCAGGGCTTCGACCACTGCGGCCTTAAAGGCCGCGCTCGACATGGTGGCCCCGGCAACGGTATCCACCCCTGCGGTATTGGCGGCTTTAATCCGCTCCACCATAAGGGGCAGCGCCTTGCCGCCGAGGTAGGCCGCTTCCTGAGCTCCCTCGTAGCTGATATCGGTGATGGCGGTCCCGCTCACCGTAACGCTTACCGGGAAGTCGCCGTACCAGCCGTGGGCGGTAACGGTGTAAGTCCCCGGTGTCGCGCTGTGGGGCGCCGCTTCCGCAGTCTGGCAGCTTGTCATCAGGACAATCCCTGTGACCAGCGCCAGTAGTACTGTAAACACTCTTTTCATTGTACACTCCTCATAAAATTTATAATCAACCCCAGGGTATAAACCTGGGCCTAATTATTTCTGACTAATAGCCGCCGGGTCAATTTGTCCAGGGATTCCCGGCCCCTGCCCGGCGGGAGCTCTGCGATACCCCGGAGAGCCCGGCCGGTGTAACGGGCCGCATGGACCCGGGCCGTAGCAATGCCCCCGGAACTTCGTACCGCTTCCAGTATATCATCAGCTTCGCCGGCCGTAAAGTGGTTTTCTGCAAAAAGCTTCTTTAATACGGAGGCCTCCGGGACGGACATTTCCGAACGCGCTTCGGTCATGGCGCAAATCAGGGGCAGGGTAACCACCCCGGAGCGGATATCCGCCCCCAAGGGCTTGCGGACCAGGGCCGGGTCGCCCTCGTAGTCCAGGATATCGTCGATAATCTGGAAAGCCATACCGATATTGTAGCCGATCCGTCTGAGTTTTTCGGCCAGGGCCCGTGAGGTTTTGGCTTCCTGGGCCCCCACCTGGCAGGCCAGAGAAAAGAGCAGGGCCGACTTCCCCATGATCTTTCGCAAATAGCGGCGCAGGGAAAAATCGGCGCGAAAACTGTCGCTGTTCTGTTCGATCTCCATGCCGCAGATCAGGCTGATGATTCGGGCCAGGGATACGGCGTGTTCCGCCGAAGTGTACTCTGCCGCCACGAGGAAACAGCGGGACAGGAGATAATCCCCCAGGAGCACGGCGTTCCGCTGGCCGTACTGGGCCTGGGCCGAGGGAGCTCCCCGCCTGAACGGGGAGTTATCAATCACATCATCGTGGATCAGCGTGGCCATGTGGAGCATTTCCAGGCAGGCCGCCAACTGATAGTGCCTGTCCTGGGTTTTCCCGAACTGGGCCGCAATCAGGAGTAGTCCTGGCCGCAGGAGCTTACCGTTCCCGTCAAAGAGTGTGGCAAGCCCCCCGGCGATAATGGAGTTTGGAGAGGCCGTGGTGTTTCGTATAATGCCGGAAACCCGTTCCAGGGCCTCCGGCATTCCGGGAAAATCCGCCCAGTAAGAGGTCATCGGTAGCTATTTCGAGGGTCCGTCCAGGTACCAGTGATGCCGCCGGGCCAGCTTTGTACCGTTCCACCATTTTTTGAAGGCTGGTACTACCCAGTTATCAAGACCGAAGGCCCGTCCCGCGCCACCCAGCATGAGGAAGCCCGCGAAGATGAACCAGGCCTGATCCCAGCGGAAGAGTCCGTTGGCCGTAAAGACCAGGCACATGATGATGGAAGCCGCTGCGGCCCACCAGGTAAAGAACCCGCCGATCAGGGCCAGGCCGATACAGATTTCCACGATAACCACCATGAGCTGGAAGCCCTGGAAGGGTATATAGGCCATGAGCCCGTCCATAAAGGTCGTCCTGACCCAGGTGGCCAGATTCCCGTTAGTGGCGAAAATCGGTTGGGTCAGGTCCCAGACCGCCTTGTAGGCGCTGTCCGCCGCAGTTGTTACGACCGTAGAAGCCGCGCTTACTGCGTCCGCTGCCGCCGTGGTGACCACCGAGCTTACTTCGCCGAAGAGATCCTCGCCGCCGCCACTGGAGAAGAGGTCCTCCGCCGCGCCGAAGAGATCATCCCCACCGGAGGCAAAGAGATCCGCCACCTCTGCGGCAACGGCTGCCGCTGCGGTATCCGCCGCAGCCGGGACACCGGCCTGGACCACGCCAGGGGAGAACATCCAGGTGGATTTACTCCCCGAGCTCCAGGCCAGCCAGCCTTCGCCGATCTTGTTGATTCCCTCAAAGACCCACATCAGGCCCAGCCAGAGCCGGAGCGGCAGGAGCCAGTAGCCCCGGGTCCGGTAGGAACCCAGGCCCCAGACAAAGGTCCGGCGGGTCTGATTGTCCAGGAACTCGTGCTTGATGTATTCCCAGCACTGGTTCAGCCCCGCAATCCCAATCAGGTAGTGGAGATTGACGATATGCTTCATGGCCATGGCGAAGAAGCCCGAAAGCTTGATACCCATGGCGTTGGAGACGGCGTAACGGCCCCCCACGGAGACCATAACGCCGTGGTAATTGAGCTTGAACTTCCGGGCCTCACCGCCGTCAATATCGGTGATGATATTGTGGGCTGCGGTCTCGCCGGTCTGCATGGCGGTCTCCACGATCTGGGGCAAAGGCTTCTCATTCTCGATGAACCAGATATTATCCCCCACGGCAAATACATTGGCATGATCCACAGAGCGCATCTCGTCAGTTACCAGGACCCGTCCCCGGCGGTTCCGCTTGGGAGGCTTGCCGGGATCGGTATTCTCCAGGTTCCGGCCAAAGGGTCCTTTTGCCAGGTCCAGAGAATCGGCGAAACCATTACCATCCACCCCGGCGGTCCAGATAAAGGTGCTGGTTTCCACGCTGGAACCGTCCTTGAACTTGACCACCCCCGGATCGGCCCCGACGATGGCGGTATTGATCAGGAGTTCCACGCCGTGCTTTTTGAGGTACTCCGCCACCTTGTCCCGCAGCTCCTCTTCCAGGACCGGCAGAATCGTGCCCAGGGCCTCTACTACGTAGATCCGCACCTCGTTGGGGCTGATAAGCCACTTGGTGCACATGGCGTTGCGCCATTCCAGGAGCTCACCGGCCATTTCAATGCCCGTGAACCCGGAACCGGCCACCACGAAGGTGAGCATCTTCTGCCTTTTGAGCCGGTCCTGCTCCGCCACAGCCTTTTCGAAGGTATCTTCTATATGATACCGCAGCTTCATGGCATCGTCATAAGACCAGAGAGCAAAGGAATTGGCTTTGACATCGGCCATACCGAAGTAGTTCGGCTCGGCGCCGGCCCCCAGGACCAGATAATCGTAGGGGTAAACCTTGGTAGCTGATTTGGCCTGGTTCTTGTCAAAGTCGATCCCCGTGATGGTGTCCAACTGAACCTTTACCTTGGAGGCCCCGAAAATCTTGGCGTAGGGGACCCGCACCGAGTCGGGACCCACCCGGTAACCAGCTACCTCGTGGAGCTCGGTCATCAGGGTATGGAAAGGATGGCGGTCCACCAGGGTGATGGTAACATCGTCGTTCTTTTTGTAACATTTGGCGAGCCGTTTGGCCGCCGCGACGCCGCCGTAGCCGCCACCTAAAATCAGTATATTCTTAGCCATAATACTTCCTTATTGCTTCTAATCAGCGGAGGGGGGCCAGAACCTGGGTGGCTACCGCCAGGAAGTCCTTGACCAGGATGGAGGCGCCGCTGATGGCATCGGTTGTCCCGTTGGATTTTACCGTGATCTTTGCAGGGTCCTGGACCTCCACGAGCTTCCGGGCTCCCAGCACTGCCTGGACGTGCCAGGCCTGCTTGGCGCCGGTCATGGGATAACCGCCTTGCATGGATACGATGAGCTTGGAATGATCCATGCCTGGATAGTTGAGGATACCGTTCCACACCACGTCCACGATGGTCCCGTTTACAAGAGTGATGAGCACGGTGTTCCGGGTGCCGTAGCTGTCCTGAGCGGAAGCCGCCCCGTAGTACCAGCCGCAGGTGGCGACCCCCTTGTAGATTCCCTTGGCCACGGGAGCTGCGGCCAGAGCGCGCTTGACCAGATCGTAGAAGGCCTTAACCTGGGCATCGGCCACGCTGCTGACCTTGGTAACATTCAGATCCGTGGGATTGGCCAGGAGATAGGCTTCCAGGGTCTTGGCCACGGTGGTAAAGGCTCCCGTGGGCTCGGCGGTTTTCCGGTCTTTGGCCTCCGAGAGAATTCCACGGTAATTCCAGTTTACATAGGCGACTTTGCCCCCCTGTACCTGGACCACCATCTGGGCTGCCCAAGGATTACTCGGGTTGGAGCTTAGATTATCCTGGGTAAAATACCAGCCATCGGCGGGAATCTGGGCCGCCAGCATGGAGGTTCCGGCAAGGATCAATAAACCG
Source organism: Treponema sp. (assembly GCA_031289935.1). GTDB lineage: Bacteria > Spirochaetota > Spirochaetia > Treponematales > Breznakiellaceae > JAITON01. The sequence continues at coordinate 3,887 of JAITON010000088.1, read as the reverse complement.
ATTAAAACGAATTTCTTCATATTCATACCTCTTTCTCTATAAAATTTACCATAACAAATTGACTTATGGTAAGTCCTTTACCTCGATACCGCAGCGGCATTGGCCCCGGCGATACGACCCGAAGTGATGCACCAGCCCTGGGCGGCCCCGCCGTAGGTTACATAAGCCTTTTCGGGGCTAAAGAGGACCCCCATGGAGTCCTGACCCACGGAATAGAGGCCGGGAATGGGCTTGCCGCCCTTGTCCAGGACCTGCATGTTGGCGTCCACGTCCAGGCCGCCACAGGTACCGTAGTAGTAGCCCGCCCCCAGGATCGCCACATAAGGCCCGCTCAGGCTTATGGGGTGGATCATGGCCGGGTCCTTGCCAAAGGGATCGGTGGAAGTTCCCGCCGCGATGGCGTTGTATTTGCCCACTTCATCGGCCAGGTTGGGGGTATTGAGCTTTTGGGCCAGTTCTTCCAGGGTATTTGCCCGGACCACATTGCCCGTGTGCTCGCCCACCGTAAGGATCGCCTCAAGATTGGGAATGGGAGTTCCCGGAGCGACCACGCCCTGGGCAAGGAACATCTGGAACTGCATCACCGCCACGCCGTTGGCCTTGATGTTGTCAAGATCAGCCTGGGAATAAATGGAGTAATAGAACCCCCCGTCCTTCCAGTTATCAAAGGCTATACCAAACATATCGGCCTCGTTGGTAAAGCGCCGTCCGCTCTGGCCCACCACCAAGGCATCGCCCTTCTGGAGCAGGGTAGTGAGCACCGCCCGGTCCTGGAGGCTGAGGCCCTCGGCCTGATCGTTCCGGATGATATTTTTGACCTGTCCGATGTGGACCATGGCGGGCATATCGATATTATAGGTTCCCGCGTTGGCGTCCCGCATGGCCATGGTGATACCGTCCCCGGCATCCTGGCGCACGGCCTCGAAGCGGTAATCGCTGCCAAAGTATTGCCTCTTCATATCAGAATTGCCGATGAAGCCCCCGGTGGCCAGGATTACCGAATTGCCGTAGATCTCGTAGCTGCTACCGTCGTAGTAGACCGCCTTGACTCCCGCCACCTTGCCGTTCTGCATGATGAGCTCCGTGGCCCGCAGTTCCAGCTTGTAGTCATTTTTAGGGTTCAGGGCCTTGGCCTGGTCGATGGCGTTTTGAAACATGATAGTCTTCCAGATATCGTCGCCGTCGTCATCGGTATAGAGGCCGGGATTCTCGGGATCGGGGGTGTTGGAGGCATAGTTGGCCACCACCGGCAGCATCAGAGGATGGAAGAAGGGCGCCACGTCGCGAAAGTGGAAATCGTATTTGGTGCTGAGCCAGTCCACGGTGGCCCCCGATTCCCGCACGAATAGCTGAATTAAATCCGGTTTAGCGTACTGTGCGCCCGCAGCGCCCGAGGTGTACTGGAGCCAATCGGCGGTCAGGACCTCGGGATCGAAGAAGGGCGTGCCGCCGTTCTGGCTATCTATCTTGGTCTGGGGGTTCACCGTCATGGGGCCGCCGGCGGTGGCGGAGTTGCCCCCGATCTTGGCCGCCGCTTCCACGCCGTAGACGGTGGCGCCGTTTTCCGCCGCGCTCAGATAGGCGGTCATGCCGGAACCACCCAGGCCCACGACGATAACATCGTAGCCTTCGAGTTTGAATGTCTGGCTGCTCTTGGCAGGCCGGTTGTACCATTCGTTGGGATCCCCCCCGGCCTGTTCAATGGCACTGCGTACCGCAGTCTTGACCCCTGCGGAACTCATGGTGGCCCCGGTAATGCTGTCCACACCCAGGGATTGGGCATCAAGAATCCGGGGAATGAGGGCATTGATCACGGTTTCGATAATCCTGACGGTATCGCCGTGGCTAAGTACCTCAATGGCGGCGAGTTTGCCGCCCGCTATAGTGGTTCTGACCACGATATCCGTGGTAACACTGTTCCCCGGGGCCGAGTTCTCGTAGATCCCGTCGGTCAGGGGCAGCGCCGCCGGGCCCTGTTCCTGGCTCTGGCAGGCGGCAAACGCCGTAATCACCACTCCGCAAAGCGCGGCGGCAACGATCCGTAACTGTTTCTGCATCATAATTCTCCTTATGGCTTGAGTAATTTTAGAAATTATTATACCATCGGAATTAATATTATGCAAGCGTCCTTATTAAAGAAAATAAGACCCCTGGATTTCGCCGTGCTCGGCCTGGCCCTGGTTCTGACGGGCTTTGCGGCCTACTGGGTCTATGCTAAGCCCGATGAATCTCCCCAGGTGCATATCACCGCCACAGGGGGCAGGGAGTGGATCTACCCCATCGACGCCGAGGAGACGCTCCGGGTACCCGGCCCCCTGGGGATAACCGTGGTCAGGATCCAGGGGGGCGATACCTGGGTGGAGAGCTCCCCCTGCGCAAACAAGGTCTGCGTGAACGCGGGGCATGTACAGGGTCCGGGGAGTTTTGTCGCCTGCCTGCCCAATAATGTGATGATTGTTATAGAAGGAAACGATGGCCAAAACCAAGTCGATTACGTGGTCCGCTAGACTCAGGACCGTGGCCCTGTTGGGGGCTTTTTGCCTCTTTCTTTCCACGATTGAATATATGATTCCCAAACCCCTGCCCTTTATGCGCTTGGGGATCGCCAATCTGCCCCTCATGCTGGCCCTGGATATCCTCCCCTTTCCCCTGTTCCTGCTCCTGGCGGCCATCAAGATTCTGGGCCAGGCCCTGGTAACCGGGACCCTTTTTTCGTATATCTTCCTCTTTTCCCTGGCCGGAACCCTGCTTTCGGCCCTTTCTATGTACGCGCTCAGATATCTTTTGGGGGCCAAACATATCAGTTTTGTGGGGGTGGGGACCCTGGGAGCCCTGGCGTCTAATCTCTGCCAGCTCGCCCTGGCCTGGGCCTTTATCTTTGGGAAGAGCGTGCTCTATGCGGCCCCGCCGTTTTTGGGCCTGGGCCTCGTTACCGGGGCGGCCCTGGGGCTCTTTTGCGAGTATTTTACCGGCAAGTCCCGCTGGTATGCTCTACGCTCCGCGCCGCAGGCCGGGCTATGAAGCGGAAAGAAGCCGGTTTCTGGGGCCGCTTCCGGGAAAGGCGCCGGGGGGCCTACGAGGGGCTCTTTTCCAGCCAAGCCCTCTGTATTGCCGGGTTTATCGCCATGCCGGCCCTGCTCTTTAACCCGGAACCCTTCTGGAAGATCGTCCTTTTTATCTTTTTCTGGTTCCTCGCCTGGCTTGGGGGGCAGAAGAACAATCCCCTGATCACCCTGCTGGTAATTCTGGGGATTCTGGTCTTTAACCTCCTGGTGCCCTACGGGGAACTCCTCTACAGCCTGGGCCCTTTCAAGATTACCCTGGGGGCCCTGATGCTGGGTCTGGAGCGGGGGGCCACGCTGGAGGGGCTGATCATGCTGTCCCGGCTGAGTATCCGCCGGGATTTACGGCTCCCCGGCGCTTTTGGGGCCCTGGTGGGGGAATCCTTCAGGCTCTTTGCCATAATCACCGAGCGGCTGGGGGGGATTGACCGCCGGCACATCCTGCGGAGCATCGACGATCTCCTGATGGAGCTCGAAAAGGAGGACCCCCAGGCGGAAACGGCCCATGCTGCCGGGAAGGCCCCTCCCGCCGGGCGGCCCGCCGGGCGGCCCGCTGGGCGGACCAGCGCGGCCGGGCTTTGTCTGCTCCTTGTGGCGGATATGCTGGCCTGGACGCCCCTGGGCTATCTGCTCCTGCGGGGCCTGTTTTAGCGGAAGAAGAACCAGCGCCTCTCTAACAAAAGTGTTTTGGCTCAGAACAAACGTGTTTTGGCTCAGAACAAAAGTGTTTTGGCCCGGAGCCAAAGTGTTTTGGCCCGGAGCCAAAGTGTTTTGGCCCGGAGCCAAAGTGTTTTGGCCCGGAGCCAAAGTGTTTTGGCCCGGAGC
>JAITON010000203.1 GCA_031289935.1 Treponema sp. | reverse complement strand
CGCCTCGCCCCCGCCGCGCCCGCGCGCGGGGGCCCGGCCCGCCCCGGCGCGCGGGGGGCGGGGCCGCCCCCCCCCCCCCCCATATAGCACCCTCTTGGTCAACGCCGGCATGCCCTTCTACGACGGCGTGAACCTTTCCGTTGGGAAGGAGACGGGCCTGCGCTTTGACAGCCTGTTTTCCTGGGCCAGCCTGACCCGCTATAGCACCAATGCCGCCGGTAACTACGATTTTGAGGCCGGCGCCTTCTATCATAGCAATTACTTTGAATACCACGCCCTCTCCTGGACGGGCCAGACCTTTTTTGTGATGCTTGCCGAGGCCGCCGTCATCTCTGAGCCAAACAGCCTTTCGGACTTTGGCCCCTTCGCCATCTTCCACAACGAACACGCCGGCAAGCTCAACGTGGGCCTGGAAGTGCAGTTTGCCATGACGCTGTTTGCCGGCCGCCTCCTGCTCTACGGGACGGTGGGTATTGACGACCTGCCCACGCCTGCCTCCAGTACCGGAACCGATGCCGCGGGCAAAGTCCGCCAGACCGACGCCGGGGCCTTTGCGCTGGGGGCCACATGGAAGGTATTTGACGGTACGGCCTTTGCCTATCCAAGCTACGATCCCGGCAAAGGTATACGGCGCAACACGGACTTTGGCTACCGGGACCAGGGCGGTTTAACGCTAGGCCTCGATTACACCGCGGCCAGCCGCTGGATGTACAAGAAATCCCAGGATTGGATAAGCTCCAATGAGAACCGCTTCTACGGCCAGATGAGCTTCTACAACTACTTCTACATGCCCACGCTGGTGGCCGAGGAAGACTGGTACGCCGTTCCCTACGGCTTTATATACGGCGGCGACTCCCAGCTCATCGCCCTTACCGCCGAATGGCAGAGCCTGCGCTGGAAGGTATCGGGGGCGTTCCAGATACTGCTCCAGGGTTGGGAGGCCAGGGAGAGTGCGGTGAACCTTGACAATATGGGGGGCGCCCGGATTTCCGCCGGCCCGGACAGCCCCGTCTACTCGATGAACTGGCTGAGTTCCGGGGATATTCTGCCGAAATTTATGTTCCGTATCACGGCGGAATATGGCGTCCTCCCCTGGCTCACGGTCTACGGGGCCGCCGCCCTGGAGTTCTCCAGCTACGACCCCTTCTATTTTAACGTTAACCTGGGCGCTACCTTGCGCTTTTAGGCTGTTTCGCCTGACCTTAACCAGCCCCTTCCCAGGGGGGGGCGAGAAGGGGTATCTTCCTCTTACCATGATAGTTGTTTTATCAAAACGGCTCGGTCCCCGGGACAAAGAGCGGATCTGCGCCTTCCTGGAGGAGCGGGGGTTCAGCCCCCGGGAACAGACTCTGGGGGACGATGATATTATCAGCACCGCCGGAAAGGGCGCGGCGGATATTCAGGAGCTGAGCCTCCTGCCGGGGGTGGAGCGGGTGGCCGCTACCTCCAAGCCCTACGAGCTCGCTTCCCGGGAAACCAAGAACGACGACACGATCATTTCCGTAGGGCCGGTCAAAATCGGCGGCTCCCGGATATCGATCATTGCCGGGCCCTGCGCGGTGGAGAGCCGGGAACAGATCCAGGAGACCGCGGCCCGGGTGCGGGAATCCGGGGCGGTGATTCTCCGGGGCGGGGCCTTTAAGCCCCGGACCAGCCCCTATGCCTTTCAGGGGCTGGGCATGAAGGGCCTGGAGCTCCTCAAGGAAGCCGGCGAGGCCCAGGGTATGCCTATCGTTACCGAGGTAGTGTCCCAGGAGCGGGCCCTGGAAATGAGGGACCTCACCGATATGTTCCAGATCGGCGCCCGGAACATGCAGAACTTCGAGCTCTTAAAAAGAGTGGGGGCCATCGGCAAGCCGGTGCTCCTCAAACGGGGGCCCTCGGCCACGATTGAGGAGTGGCTCCTTTCGGCGGAATACCTCCTGGCAGCGGGGGCCCGGGACGTGGCCCTCTGCGAGCGGGGGATCCGCACCTTCGAGACCTATACCCGGAACACCCTGGATGTCTCCGCCATTCCCGTGGTTAAGCGGCTCTCCCATCTGCCGGTGATCGTGGACCCCAGCCACGCGGTGGGTATCCGGGCCATGGTATCCAGCGCGGGCCTGGCGGCCATTGCCGCCGGGGCGGACGGCCTTACCGTGGAAGTCCACCCCCACCCGGACAAGGCCCAGTCCGACGGGCCCCAGTCCCTCTACCCTTCCCAGTTCGAGCGTCTGATGCGGGACATCGAGGCCCTGGCCCCAGTAGTGGGCAAGGAACTGCTGCGCACCCCCAGGGGCTTACCCCTGGAATTCCCCCGTCCCGAAGCCGTTCCCGAATCGCCCCCTGGGGGGAGCCCCGTTGCCTATGCCGGGGAGAACGGGGCCTACGCGGAACAGGCGCTGATCCGGGCCTTTGGGGAGGAAGCGCCCCGGCTTGCCTGCCCCTCTTTCGCGGCGGTCTTTGACGCAGTGCTGGACGGTTCGGCGGCCTTTGGGGTAGTGCCCGTGGAAAACAGCCTCACGGGATCGCTCCACGAGAACTACGACCTCTTCCTGCGCTATCCCGACATCGCCATGGTGGGGGAGCTCAAGCTGCGGATCCTCCACTGCCTCATCGCCGACGAGGCCGCGAGCCTGGAGACCATCACCCTGGTCCGCAGCCACCCCCAGGGATTCGCCCAGTGTAAAGAGTTTCTGGACCGTTACCCCTGGAAGCTGGAACCCTGCTACAATACCGCCGCGGCGGTCTCTTCCCTGCGGCGGGAAAAGGGCGAAAACCGGCTCAAGGTAGCGGCCATTGCCGGGGAAGCGGCGGCCCAGGGGCTCCAGATCCTGCGGACGGGCATCGAGACCAATCCCCTGAACTACACCCGTTTCGTCATTATCTCCCGGAAAAACGCCGGGGACAAGGCGCCGGTTCCCCCCAGCCTGGGCTCGGAAAGGCCCAACAAGGCTTCGCTCATCTTTTCGGCCCCCGACACGCCGGGCGCCCTCTACGGATGCCTGCGGATCATGGCGGAGCGGGGCGTCAACCTGTCCAAGCTGGAGTCCCGGCCCATCCTGGGCCAGCCCTGGCAGTACCTCTTCTATCTTGATGTGGGGCTGCCCGAAACGGACACGGGCTTCGAGACCCTGCTGGAGGAGCTCAAAACCAGAACGGGGGAGTTCCGCTTCCTGGGCGCCTACCGGGGAGCTCTCTAGGGACACGCAAGGCCGCCTGCCAGCATGCCGGGAACATCTGCGAGCATGCTGGCAAGGCGTCCATGCGGGCGTTAAGACTTGCCGGTGCAGAGCTGCCGGACCACCAGGGGGATAGTCTGCTTGAGCTCCGGCACGGCCTCCCGCCGGAGTACCGCCAGCCGGTAGATGGCGGCCTCGATGAGCCCATAGAGCAGTTCGTCGGCGGCGCGGATATCCAGGGGGATAATCTCCCCGGCGCGAATGCCCTCGATCACCATGGTGGCCAGGAAGTGCCGGAGCCGGACCGTACGCCGGCGGATCCGGACATCGGGAGCGGCCTCGCTCTGGGGGAGGTACAGCAGGTAGTCCAGAACCACCGAAAGGAGCCGCCGGTACTCTTCCAGCCGTTCTATGATGGTGAGAATCACCTTGATGATGCGGTCGGCGGCCCGGAGGCCCTGGTCCCGGCGGATCGCCAGGATGTCCTCCTCGACCTTGCCCGGCATCTGCTTGATGGAATAGAAAAAGATCTCCTGTTTGTTCCGAAAGTAGCTATACAGGGTGGTCCTGGTAAAACCGCAGCGGCTGGCAATCTTTTGGAAGGTAGCGCGCTCAAAGCCCTCTTCTGTAAACACATCCAGCGCCTTTTCAAGAATCCCGCGCCGCCGCTTTTCATGTTCAACCACGATGCTCCTCCGTCCCTTTTTTTAGCACTTCATACTGATAAAAATACGCCTTGACGGCCCCGTTGCTTATTTCCCGGCGGGAATCCGCAGCGCTGCCGAAGTAATCCTCGAAATCCTCGTGATCGGTAATAAGGCCCAGCTTCCAGCGCGGAAACCGTTCCCCCAGGACCGCCAGCTCCCGGTACAGGGCCTCGGCCTCCTCGGGCTCTCCCAGACGCCTTCCATAGGGCGGATTGGTGATGATGAATCCCGGCTCGTCTACCGGGGGCTGTACCGCGCCCAGGGCCGATACCTTAAAGACCGGGAGCGCTGGGGGCTCGCCGGAAGGCAAGCCCCCCGTCTGGCCGGCCCGGCCACGGATCACTGCCAGGGCCCGTTCCAGGTTGGCCCGGGCCAGGGCAACGGCCCCGGCGTCCCCGTCGCTGCCGTAGATGCGGATTGTCCGGGAGAAATCGGCCCGGGCCAGGAGCTCCTCACGGATCCGTCTCTCCAGGGCCTTGTCCGCCGGGACCATGGAAGACAGGGCAAAGTCCCGGCCCAGCCCCGGCGCCAGGTCCCAGGCGTAGAGCGCCGCCTCAATGGGGATAGTCCCGGAGCCGCAGAAGGGATCGTAGAGGGGGAACTTCCGCTTCCAGAGCGATAAGAGGAGAAGGGCCGCCGCCGTGGTCTCCCGCAGGGGCGCGATACCGCCTTCCCGCCGGTAGCCCCGCTTAAAAAGGGCTTCCCCGGAAAGGTCCAGCATGGCCCGGACCTCGTCCTTTTCAATGTGCACCCGAATCTCCGCTTTAGACGGCCCCTCGGGGAGCCGGGAAACCCGGTACTTTGCGCAGAGCCGGTCCGCAGCGGCCTTGTGAACCTGGGCCTGGATGCTCGTGAGCCCCTGCAAAACGGAGCGGCTCACCCGTACCTTGTCCACGGCCAGCCCCATGCCCCGGGGGATAAAACGTTCCCAGGGAGCGTTACGGACCCCCTCGAAGAGATCGTCAAAGTCTTCGGCCCGGAAGCAGGCCGCCTCCCAGAGCAGCCGGTCCGCAGTCCGGAGCTCCATAAGGGCCCGGTAGGTTCCGGCCAGACCGGCCCGGAAGCGGACCTTGCCAAAGCCCGTGTCCACGATAGGGAGGGATAGTTTGCGCAATTCGTTGCCCAGAACCTTCTCCGCCCCGGCGGCGCAGAGAGCCGTCAGGGTTATGTCCGCATTACTTAAAGGTACACTCACGGGTATATCATAACACGTTTTTTGGTTTTGTAAAGGGAATTTATTTCCTGCGGGAATTATAATTCCCGAGGGAACTATGGCGGCCCGCAGGAACTATTGTATCCTGATCCAGGTGAGCTCATGCTTGTTGTGATAGAGGTGGAGCACCTGGCCGCCGGGAAGGGCCGCAAAACGCCGGGGAGTATCGAAATCGCCTCCGCCCAGCGGCCCGCTAGGCGGCCCGCCTTGCATTTTGATCGTGCAGACGAAGTTGCGGCAGAGACCCGATCCGAGCATCTTTTCCACCCACCCGAAAAGCCGCTGGGGGTAGCAGGCCACATCACAGAAGACCCAGTCCAGGGGGCCCAGGTCCCCGGGGCTTAGGGTAAAGGCGTCGTGCCGCTGGTAACGTACCCCCGGCATAGCCTCTACCCGGGGCTCCAGGGGGGCCCGGTCCACGGACAGAACCTCGGCGCCCAGTTTGGCCAGGGCCCAGGTCCAGCCGCCGGGACTAGCCCCCGCGTCCAGGCAGCGTTCCCCCGGAACCGGCCAGCGGCGGGCGCGAACCAGGGCCTCCCAAAGCTTAAGGTAGGCCCGGCTGGGAGGCCCCTCACGGTCTTCCTCAAATTCGATGACCCCCCCGGGAAAGGGATTATCCGGGGCTGCAGAACCCAGGAGGGTATGAGGGTCCAGGAGGGTCCAGGCGCCCATGGGTTCTTTCGGGAGGAGCCAGGGAAAGGGCCGCCGCTTCTCCGGCAGGGGCGGCAATTTGGCGGCGATCAGCGCCCCCCGGCGGAATTGGGTACAGAGGACCGGGGCCCAGTTCCGTTGGATGGCCCTAAGAGCCCCGGCGGCCTCGGAAATCGTGGCGAAGTTCAAAAGGAAGGGTTCCCGCCAGATGTTCCGGGCCCAGAATACCGGCAGGGAGGGATCGGAGGCAGCATAGTAGAGACCGGCCCCCTTAAGCTCGTTAAAGGGGGCGTACTCCTGCCTCTCGTGCCCAAGCGTTCCCAGCTCACAACTCAGATGGTCCTCAAAGCCCGGAACCGCCTGGTAGACCCGCCCCGGAAGCCGCTCAGGGATCACGCTGGGGGGGCTTCAGCGGCCGGGACCCCGTTACGGGCCGCCAGGCTGCCGCGCCAGGCCAGATACTCCACGTAACGCATAAATTCCCGTCCCTTGGGCGACGCGGTGATCATAAAGCCCATTTCACAGAAATACTCCCCAGGCCGGACCCAGCGGGACTCGGCCCTGATCTCAAAGGTACCGACCTTGCTTTCCGCCTCGGGGATAATCTCAAGCCTATAGCTCTGGCCGCTTTTGATATCCGCCTGCATAGAGCTCTCGATGCAGCAACCAACCACATCAAGGTCCTTGAGCAGCGCCTCCCCCATCATAAGCCCGGCAATCCTGGCCCCGGCACGGCTGGGATACCGGGCCCCCTTTCGCTTGATTATCATGATGATAGGAGTCTATCAGAATCTATGCGGCATGTCCAGGAAACGCGGAAACCCAGCGGGCAAACCAGCGGAAAAACCCCTTGACCCTGCTTGACCGGTTTGGCCGCCGCCGCCAGCTTCGTCCCCGTGGTCACCCATCGTCGACCGGGGAAGGCCTGCTGCGTAGCAAAGTACCTGCCGGGGACTACCCCCGCGCTGGTAGAAGGGAGTTTTGCGGAGCAAAACTCCGAGGCAAAGGCGTAGCCTTTGCCAGGGCCGCCCCCGAAGCTCCCAATAGTCCCGTGGGGGGGGAATTCCCCTGTTTTTTTCAAGATTTTGGCGCTTTTCCCCGGAAAACCCCTTGACAGGTTTGGCCCCCCGTGGTATAGTACCGTTATGTTCCTGCCTATGAACCAGTTGAATGTCCCCAATAGCCCGGCCCGCAATCCGGCCCTGCCAGATAGCGGCCCCGCTGGGGGCGGCCAGAATCTCCCAATAGTCGAGTTTGCGCAATGCAATCCGGTAGGATTGCACGCAAACTCGACCGCAATCCGGCAAAGCCGGATTGCGCACCCAGTACCCAGTACCCAGTACCCAGTACCCAGTACCCAGTACCCAGTACCCAGTACCCAAAAAATTTTGTAGCAGCCCCTAAACCTTGTCAAGCTCCTAGCGGGGCTTGCTCTGTTAGGTAGTATCAACCGCCGCCTGCCGGCGGCTTCCATCGTCAAGCCCCTGACGATATAACCCCTCACTATTTTTCAGCTTCTTATTTCCTCCCTGATACAACAAGCCTTCGTCCATGCATAGGGCGGGGGCCTTTGTATATATATTCCCTCAATAGGAGAGTTATCTATGGCGCTAGATTTTCAAGTCCGCGATGTCATTCACAACATCGTGGCGAGGTTTGTACGGGCCTTTCTTCCCGACTCGAAGAAGCCCTACAACCTCAA
>JAITON010000138.1 GCA_031289935.1 Treponema sp. | reverse complement strand
GTGCGTTTTTTCGCGTTTTGTGGTCTAATAGTGTAGTTTGCAACGCAAACTACACCGCCATCCGGCATAGGCCGGATGGCGCACTTCCTTAGTCCCCGCTCACGAAGACCGATCTGATGCGGCCGGCGGCCAAGCCCCAGCGGCTATTCACGTAGCCGGAGAAGGCCCGGGCCTCTGCGGTAAAGGCGGCGGAAAGGCTGGGCCAGACCCGGGCCTCCTCGTCTCCCGCAGGCAGGGCGGAACGGCGCCAGGGGGTGTCGTAGATACGGCCCGCCAGGGTTTCGCCGAAGTAGGTCCCGGCCTGGGATATGGTCTGCTGGAGGCAGTAGGCCATGAACTCGTTAACCATGAGGTACTCGTCGTCCAAGTCGTAGTCCTGGGAATCAAAAAAGGAGCGGATAAAGCGCTTGGGTTCCCGGCCCAGATTGTTCCATCGCGCTTCGGCGAAGAGCCTGAAGTCTTCATCCAGAAAGAAGATGCCGTGGAAACCTTCGTGGATCAGGAGCCGGGAACGGAGGTAGTCCGGGGACTCCCGGCTCATAGAAACCAGGGCCCCCAGGCCGGGAACGATCTTCCCCTCCCCCTCTTCTCTGATGATACCGTTGGCCAGGAGAAGCCCTTCCAGTTCCCGTTCCTCGGGGAGCAGGGGAAAGTTCTGTTCCCGGGCAAGATCAAAGAAACGGGCCAGGTCATCGGCCTTGTAATCGTGGGCGTTCCACCCGTGAAGGCCCGCAAGCTCCCGGTCCGTAGAGAGCCGGCCCCGGTATCCAGTCTTTTCAACGAAAAAGGCGAGCCGCCTAAGGATATTGTCCTGCACCCCATAGTCTGCGGTATCCATGATGAGGATATCCGGGAAAGCGGTCCAGCGAAAAATCTCGTAACGGCTGTCCCGCCAGGCTTCCCGGGGATAATCCAGGATCAGGCCGGGGTCCGAGGGGACGGGCTCCAGGGGGAAGGCCCGTTTCGGGGAGGCGGTCAGGCGAAATGCGGCAGGGATGCCGCCGGCAGGAAAGCCGGATGAATCCCCGGCCTCGAACCTGACCGGATAGGGCGCGGCGCCGGCGGGGAGGTTCTCCGGCACGATCGTGAGTTGCGCCGGGAAGGAGGGGGGCCGATACTCGAAAAGAAGCCCTCCGGCGCCTACTATGGCGGGAGCGCTGAGCCCCTCAAGCCGGATTTCGGGGAAAGTGGCGAGACGGTACGCTTCGGGGACATCGGCCACCAGGGCCGGTCCATCGCGATAGACAAAGGGTGTGGCCTCCAGGACCCGGTCCTGAGCAAGGGCGCAGCCAAACCAGCGGGACCGGAGCCTTATGGCAACGAGTTCCAGGAAAAAATCCGCCGAAACCACCCCGGCATCGTGCTCCCCATCGCCAGAGAGGAGGGCCAGGCTGAAGCCGGCCAGGGGACCTGGGGGGACCGGTACCGAGTAACGGTATCCTGCGGGACGGGATTCCAGACCCAGGAAGGCGGCGTCCAGGGGGAGGCCCCAGGCCGCGTCCCCCAGACTGACCACGACCGCTGCTACTCCAGTAGCCGCTCTCGCAGCCGTTCCCAGGGGGGCCTCTGCGGGGGAAATATACCGGTATTCAAATTCCAGGGAGGCGTCTGAGGGGATTTCCAGAGGGGGCTCGAAGCTATATTCCAGGCTCGTATCCCCGGCAAGGTCGAGGCGGCCCTCCAGCGCAGCCGGGGATTGGCCGTAGAGGGCTGGCGGAACTCCGCCCGGCGGGACTCCGCCTGGCGGGGCCCCGCCGAGTTCCGTTTTCAGGGCCGCCCGAGCGGGGACAAAGGGCTGGGCCGAGGGTTCCCCCCCACGGCACGAGAGAATCATCAGTATCAGCAAGAGGGCGAAAGGAGGCCGTTTCATGGGAGTGCGATAATCCTCCGGGTGGCAAGCCTGGCCAGGGAGCATTTTCGCTCCGCCAGGATTTTGGTCTTATATTTCATGGTAGAGATAGTGTATCATAGAGCAAGGATTTGGGAAACGCGGAAGGGAGGCTGTCTTGGAGGTGATTCGGCTGGCGGCGATGGTGCCGCACCGGGATACGGGGAGGCTGGTCAGGCTGTATTGCCGGAGCAACTTCCCCCAGGGGAATGTCCCCCAGGCGATTCCCCTGGCGCGGCTTTCACGGGCCCTCTCCGGGGAGGAGCTTCGCAGCCTGGCCCGTGCTCTGGGGAAGGTCCCCCAGGGGGCCGTCCCCCAGGAGGAAGGGCGCTTCAGGCTGGGAGCGATAACGGAGGCCGCTCTTCCGGGGACGGGATTCCTGGTCCGGGGACTCCTGCTTGAGCCCGGTCTGGGGACCCTCCCGCTGCCACCGGAGGCGCTTATCGGCCTCGTCATACCGCCGGTACTTTGCACGGAACTTTACCCGGGGTCTTTCCCCGGGGAGGAAAGACCGGAGGAGATCCCAGCCCCTGAAATCCCCCCCTTCCGGGTGGCGGCAGCAGCGAACCTCATCATCAGAATAAAAGAGACCAGGGGAGCGGTGTTCACGGCCTGGAAGACCGGGCCCCTCGCATGGATTTCAAGTAACACCGCATGATGCCCGAGAGATATATGATAGAGGACTGGGTACGGGAGGCGGGTGAAGAGGCGATCCTGGCAATCAAGGCCCTGCCGGGGGCCTCCAGGACAGCGCTGGCGGGGAGCCAAAACGGGAGGCTCCGGGTGCGGATTGCCGCCGCCCCGGAGGACGGGAAGGCCAACGCGGAGCTCGCCAGTTTCCTGGCAAGGCTCCTGGACTGCCCCAAACGGGAGATCGAGCTCAGGTCCGGGGAAAAATCCCGCTTAAAAAGTATCTCGATTCCTCAAAAAAAGCTTGCAATTCTGTTAAATATCCTGCATAATGGAGCAGGAGGATTATCATGAAGAAACGAGTTGTTGTTGGAATATTCCTGCTGATTGCCGCAGGGATATGTTTTGCGGCGGACCCGGCGGAGGGGTACTGGAAAAGCGTGGACGAGAAGTCCGGGGATATCACCGGCGGCTGGTACATTTACCAGAAGGACGGCAAGCTCTACGGGGAGATTGTTTCAGCCCCCAGTGTGAACGCGACGACCCTGTCGGCGGAAAAAAAGCTCGAACGTTACCAGGGCTTCCCCTATGCGGAACGGCCGGGCCAGCGGGCCGTACTGGGCACCACCTGGATCTTCGGCCTGACCCCGGTAAAAAACAAACCCGGCGCTTGGGAGAAAGGTCATATCATTGATCCCAACGACGGCAGCCTGTATCAGTGTAAAATCACCTTGCATACAGCGGGTACCAAGGTCGGTTCCCGGACCTTTTCGGTGGATACCCTGGAGATGCGGGGGGAAATCGGCCTCGGTATCGGCCGCAGTCAGTACTGGTTGCGGGCCACCGAGGCGGAAGCCAAAAGCGTCAAGTAAAAGTTCGTGAAATCACGCCTCCCGATGGCCGTTCCCCTGGTGGAGATGGATGGGGACGAGATGACCAGGGTCCTCTGGGCCCTGGTCAAGGAAAAGCTCATCCTCCCCTGGGTGGATCTCAAAACCGAATATTACGATCTGGGTTTGGAGAACCGGGACGCTACTAAAGACCGGGTTACTGGAGAGGCGGGCCGGGCAATCCTGCGGCTGGGGGTAGGGGTCAAGTGCGCTACCATCACGGCCAATACGGCCCGCAAGGCTGAGTACGGGCTCCGGGCCCTCTACCCCAGCCCCAACGCCACCATCCGGGCGATTTTGGACGGTACGGTATTCCGCAAGCCCATTGCCCTGTCCTGCATTAAACCCTCGGTGAGTACCTGGAAAAAGCCCATCGTCATAGGCCGCCACGCCTACGGGGACCTCTATAAGGCCGCCGAGATGGCCGTGCCGGGCCCGGGCAGGGTGGAACTGGTCTATACCCCGGCGGCAGACGGGGGCGGCGCTCCCGGCGGGAGCGGCGCTCCCGGCGGGAGCGCACAGCGGGTCCTGGTGGCCGAGATGCCCGGGCCGGGGGTGGTCCAAGGCATGCACAACCTGGACGATTCCATTGCCAACTTCGCCCGCTGCTGCTTTCGTTACGCCCTGGACGAGGGGCTCCCGGTCTGGTTCGGCGCCAAGGACACGATCTCCAAGACCTACGACGGCCGCTTTAAGGCAATCTTCCAGCATATCTATGATACGGAGTTCAAGGCCTCATGCGAAAAGGCCGGGGTCTCCTACTTTTATACCCTGATCGACGATGCCGTGGCCCGGGTAGTCAAGGGTGACGGGGGCTTTCTCTGGGCCTGCAAGAATTACGACGGCGACGTGATGAGCGACCTGGTGGCCTCCGCCAGCGGGAGCCTGGCCATGATGACCAGTGTTCTGGTATCGCCTGCGGGGGCTTTCGAGTATGAGGCTGCCCACGGTACGGTGCAGCAACACTATTACCGCTGGAAGCGGGGCGAACGGACCAGCACCAACCCGGCAGCCCTGATTTTCGCCTGGACCGGCGCGCTGGTCAAACGGGGCGAGATGGACGGTCTCCCGGAACTCGCGGCCTTTGCCCGGTCCCTGGAGACGGCAACCCTGGCAACCATGGAGGCCGGCCGCATGACCGGCGACCTGGCCCGCCTGGTGGAGCCGGGGCCGGTAACGGCCCTTGATTCCTGGGAGTTTATCAACGCCATAGCGGCCCGGTTAGGGTAAAGGCATTGAAGCCGGCCCGTTTTCTAAACTCCTCTGCGAGAACGTCCGCCGCACCACCTCACGGTCATGCTCCTGCCCCGCGTCCACGAGCTCCCCGTACTCCGCCCAGTAGATAATCCTCAGCAGCTCCTCCAGCCGCCCCGGCCCCTCCAG
>JAITON010000081.1 GCA_031289935.1 Treponema sp. | reverse complement strand
CCCCTCCACGGTCGATGATGTGTAAGCACGAGGACGAAGATAGCGGCGGCGGACTATCGGGGACATTTAACTGGGAACAACCTCTATTAGCCGGCCTGCACCCGATGACGGCCCTGTTTCCGTGCAGGCGCCAACCGCTAAGAGGGTCAGGATGGGCCGCCGCGCCCTCAGGGCAAAGGGCCGGCCAAGACCGGACTATTGGGAAATTCTGGACTGCGTTATCGTGGACAAGACTCGTCTCGATCAACATATAATCAATTTAGCGGAAGGGGCGGAGCTTGTCAAGTCTTTTGTGCGTTTTTTCCCAGCGGGGGGGCCCGGTCTAGCCCGTTACCACCCGGCAGTACCGCTTCTTGCCGGCCCGGAGGATGAGCTCGCCCCTATCGTCCAGGGCGTCAATGCCGATGGCGGCGTTCAGGGCGGCTATGGCGGCCAGACCGCCCGAGGGGGCCTGCACAAAGGCGCCGCCCTGCTCCACCAGGCGCCGGGCCTCGCTCCTGGAGACGGCCAGTTTAGCGTCGCTCAAGAGCTCTACCACAGGGTAGCCGGCCTCGAAACGGGACCTGGGGAGGCTCACCGTGGGCAGGGCTGAGCGGTCGCCGCTCAAGCAGTCGCCGCCCAGGCGGTCGCCGAAGACCGCCCGGACCCCGGCCAGAGCTTTATCGGCCTCGTCCTTGCCGTGGATCAGGGCGGTAACCTCCCAGGCGAGCCGCTCCTTGGCTTCGTTGGGGTTTTTCCCCGGGGCGGCCAGGGCTTCGCACTCATCAACCGGGAGAAAGGTGAACATCAACAGGAAACGGCGGAGGTCGGCGTCCTGGATGTTCCGCCAGTACTGGAAAAAGTCGTAGACCGCCGTTTTCGCCGGGTCCAGGAAGACCGCGCCCTTTTCGGACTTGCCCATCTTCTTGCCGTCCGCCCGGGTGATGAGCGGGAAGGTAAGGCCGTAGACCTCGGCCCCCTCGATGCGGCGGATGAGGTCCGCGCCGGCCACGATGTTGCCCCACTGATCGTCCCCGCCGATCTGGAGGCGGCAGCCCTGGCGCCTATATAACTGAAGGTAATCGTAACTTTGCAGGAGCTGATAGTTGAACTCGATAAAGGAGAGGCCCGTCTCCATGCGCATCTTATAGGACTCGAAGCTGAGCATCCGGTTCACCGAGAAGTGGCTGCCGATCTCCCGCAGAAAGTCGATGTAGTTGAGGCCGGCGAGCCAGTCCTTGTTATTGGCGAAGTTCACGGTCCCGGCGGCTCCGGTAACAGGGCCCAGGAAGCGGGTCAGTTGGGCCTGGATGGAGGCGGCGTTGGCGTCCAGGGTATCGTAGGAAAGCATCTGCCGCGTCTCGGTCTTGCCCGAGGGGTCGCCGATACGGGCGGTGCCCCCGCCGACCAGAACGATGAACCGGTGCCCTGCGGCCAGGAGGTGGCGGCCGGCGAAGAAGGGTACCAGGTGGCCGATGTGGAGGCTGGGGCCTGTGGGATCGGTGCCTTCGTAAAAGCTAACGGGTCCCGCGTCCATCAGAGCGGAGAGGGCCTCGGGGTCGGTGCATTGGGCGTAGAAGCCCCGTTCTTTAAGGGTTTGCAATGCATTGTTCATGGTTCGTACCTCGGAGATAGTCTAACGGGAAAGAGCCGGGGAGTCTATGGGGAGTGCGCTGATTAACGGTTCTCTCGTCCCTGGGGCCTGATACGCTGGGAAAACATCAGATTAAAGCTAAGATCGGCGCCCTGATTGGTGATCGCATCCTCTTCGAGGTAGCACTGCCAGGTAAAATCTCCGGACCTCACCATGAATCCTACCAATATATTGATTTGAGGCATAGAATAGGCCTTGAAATTCGTATTGAAATCCCAATTCCAGCCCCAGCCGATGTCATTGGAAATAGGACTGGTCTTGATATTCATCTGAATAGAGAAGGAAAAAATATCCCAGGGATGAATTTCCAGCCCAACATAGCCGTTGAACATGGGATAGGATTTCCCGTTAAAGGGCAGCGTCAGGCCGGCCTGCCCGTAAATGCTCAGATACCAGAGCGGCCGTATATCGGCGATAATACCAAGCCCCAGATCGGGGTAACCGGAGCCGCTCAGGGTCTCCAGCCGCCCCGTGGGCAGCTTGAACCCGCCCAGCGCGGCCAGGGAAATACTATCGTTTTCAAAAAAGGTCCATTTCCCCCAGATATCAATATCCCCAAAGGCCGTTACGCTTTCATCAAGAAAAAGCAGGACGCCATTATCGCTGGGAATGTTGATATAGAGCTGATTTTGCAGAAAAAACTCCCGCCCCGCATTCGGCAAACCAAATATACTATGAAATTCCTCGAAAAGAGGGTCCAAAAACCCGCCATAATAGGATAGCAGCCGCATATCCAGGCCGATTTGCAGCTCCTCCAGAAGCTGAAAGGAAAACCCCAGCTCGATGGCGAAGCTCTCATAATCCCTGATGATATTGACTTTTTTATAGTACCTTTCACCGGTGGGGGGAAGGGGTACATTCTCTATATACTGAACATCCTGAACGTAGTAAGCCGACCAATGATACTGAAAATCGAATTGTTCACCGGACCTGGCCTGGAGGGCGGGCAAGTGATAATGGATCAAATAGGGCAGGAACATATTCTTGCCGTACAGAGGGCCCTTGGCATAATCGGCGCCCTGATCATCCACTTCAATGCCAAAAACAGGCTGGGAAACTAAAAAAATACCCGCTAAAAAAAGCAGCCGGAGAGAAGGCTTCAAAGTGAGGTTTGCACTATTGCTCAAGCGATTTTGCAGCCTACTCCGTAGCGACCGGTGTAATGCCCGCAAGCTTACGGCCCCGGCGCCGGGTAAAGTTAACCACCCCATCGGCCTTGGCGAAGAGCGTATAATCGCGACCGCAGCCCACATTAGCCCCGGGATGAATCCTGGTACCCCGCTGGCGCACGATGATGGTGCCTGCCTTAACATTAGAGCCCGCTGATGCCTTGACCCCCAGGTATTGGGGATTTGAATCCCGTCCGTTTTTCGCGCCGCTGCCGCCCCGTTTCCGTGCCATATCAATTCCTCCGTTCCATATGTATGTTCAATCTGCAATGCTCTGGATAGAGCTCAGCCACCGACTTAAGGCCCTCCATCAGAAAGGCTCCGGCTCCGGCGAGAAATTCTCTTCCCGCGCCACTGTAGTCCGTCTCCATCCAAAAAATACCACGCTCCGGGGCGCCTCCCCGAAGCATGATCCCCTCCCTGCTGGAAAGGGTCGTAAAAGCCGTCTTGGTGAGCACCGATACCGCCGCACAGACGATGTCGCCACCCTTAGGCCCCGCCCCGGCGTGGCCCCAGACTTTACAGGCCCTGAAAAGGCCCGTTTCGTCCAAAACCGCGTCGATTTTAATCATAAGCGGGCCCGAGCCTGGGATCAGGCCTTGAGCTTAATGTCCTCGATCTTAATGATCGAATACTGTTGCCGGTGGCCCTGCTTGCGGCGGTAATCCTTCTTCGGTTTATACTTAAACACGATGATCTTATCGCCTTTTTCGTGGGATTCCACCGTGGCGGATACCTGGACGCCCTTGACATAGGGGGTTCCCACGGACACCTCACCCCCATCGGCCCCGCCCGAGACCAGGAGCACCGAGTCAATCTCGATCTTTTGACCGGGTTCCGAGTCGAGCCGGTCTACCTTAAGCAGGGCGCCTTTCTCGGCTTTGTACTGCTTGCCCTTGAATTCTACCAATGCATACATGAAAATCACCTTTCCCAAACAATGAATATCCTATAATAGGCCACACTTAAGGATTTTGTCAAGTCCCTGGGTCGCGTTTTCGGGAGTTTCGGCGGTTCTTGAGGTCGGTTAGGCCGACAAAGACCAGAATAACGCCGGTAAAGCATGATCATTTTTCCCTCTCGTGATGCCGTTTTACCAGGACGATAAAGGCGGTGATAAAGAAAAAAGGCGGAACATTGGGCAATATAATGGATAAAACCGGGACACTGATACCGGCCAGGCCCAGGACCGCGTAGAGGGTCTCTGCATAGAGGGCCAGGACCCCAAGGACCGCGAGCATCCAGGCGGGGTCCCGGGTTTTTCCCCAGACCATGATAGCAAAGAAGGCCGCCAGGGCAGAGAAGAGAAGGCGGCCCGCAATCAGAATGACCTCGCCGGTTTCCATGGGGAACAAGTATACCAGACAGATCCCGGCGGATACAGCCCCTCCCCCGCTCCTCTACGCGGCCTTCTCGAACTGGCTGTTGTAGAGTTCTGCGTAAAAACCACCCCGCCCAAGTAGTTCGGCATGCCGGCCCTGCTCAATGATGTCGCCGTCCTTCATCACCAGGATCAGGTCCGC
>JAITON010000045.1 GCA_031289935.1 Treponema sp. | reverse complement strand
TGCGCCGGTACCGGGCGCTATCCCGGCCCAGGAGATAGCCCCCATACAACCCGCCGCTTCAGCGGCCCCTCAGACGGCCCCCACGGGCGCTGCGCCGCTGGCTGCGCCTCTGGCGAGCGCCGCTTCGGCGGGCACACCGGTTGCCACCGGGAGTTCTGCGCCGGTACCGGGCGCTATCCCGGCCCAGGAGATAGCCCCCATACAACCCGCCGCTCTGGCGGCCCCTCAGACGGCCCCCACGGGCGTGGCCGCCGCCCAGCTTGCCCTGGTTCCTGCCGCCGAACGGCCGCCACAGGCCGATCCTGCGGCGCCCCCGCCGGCCCTTCCGGCGGCGCCGGTAACGGCCCCGGGGGCAGCTTCCCCCGGAACGACCCAACAGACCGCTGCCACGAGCCCGGCCGCTGTTTCCCCGTCTTTAGGGACGCCCGGATTCTCCGTAACGGTTATCACGGCGCTGGAACCGGGCAAATACTACGTGCAGCTCGGCGCCTTCCGTCATCCCGCACTCGTGGAGGCCGAACTAGGCCGGATCGACCGCAGCTATCCCTTGTTGATAGAATCCTCCGGTACTGCCGAGGCTCCCCTCTACCGCATCCTCATCGGCCCCATGAGCGAGGGAGAAAGCGGCGCCGTACTCCGGCAGGTTCGCGGCCTCGGTTTCCCCGACGCCTTTTTGCGCCGCTAAGGGAGTGCGTCCGAGGAGTTTATGGGGCTTTAGCCCACTCAATAGGGAATTGTGCAATTTATCGCACCAGGCTCCTAGTCGTCCAGAAGGTCCAGATTGAACTGGGGGCGGCGGATCTTGTGCTCCTCAAACTCCTGGAACCCTGCGTTGAAGCGCCGCTCCGCCTCCAGGGAGGAGGGCGGCCCGTGGCCCGGTAGCACCACAAAATCCCCCGTCAGGGAGAAGAGCCGGCTTTGCAGGGTCGCTATCTGGACCCGTTCCCCGTAGGTACTGACCGTCGTGCCCAGCAACCCCGCGCTCAGGGTATCCCCGGTAAAGAGCAGGTTGCCGATCCGGTACACCACCGAATCGGTCGAGTGGCCCGGTATTCCGATCACCCCAACCTGGAAGCGCCCCAGGTTCAGGCTATCTCCATTCTTGACCATCACCGTTGTGAAGTCCCGGACCTGCTGATTCACCGCGTAGATATCTGTCTCGTATATCCGCTTGAGGGTCCTGAGCCCCCGGCAATGGTTCCAGTGGTCATGGGTCAGGAGTACCCCCCGGATCCGGTAGCCTTGCCGCTCTACGATGTCCACGATGTTCTCGTTCATCGCCCCGGGGTCCACGATGAGGGCATCCGGGGGTTCGGCCGGCGCCGCCCCTGCCTCCGGTACAGAGCCAGCCTCCCTGTCGGCGTCTCCACCATCGCTGCCCAGAATATAGCAATTGGAAAAGCCCGGCAGGCAGTAGTTAAAATAGACATTCATTACTTAGCCCCCAGCTCAAAGAAGGCTTCCGCCGTATTGGAGGCCTTAAAGGAGAGCTTTTCCTGCCGGGCCAGGTAAAAGAAGGTCTTTTTCAGATTGCAGTCTTCGAAGTCCGTATTGCTGATATCCGCCATGATGAAGCGGCTGTTATAGAGATTTGAGTTATTGAAGGTACAGTCCCTGATGATGCTCCCCCCGCAGTTCAGGTGCACCAGTTCGGAACCCTCGAAGCTGCAATCCTGGAAGTCCGCGCCCGCAAAAGAGAGAAACAGGAGGCTGCTGCCCGAAAAATCGCAGTTGGAAAAGGCCGCAAAGTCGAAAAAAGAGAGCCGCATCAGGCTTCCGGTAAAGAGGCACCGGGAAAAAAACGCCTTCTGAAAATTGCAGCCCAGGAACTGCCGCCCGGAAAAGTCGGCCCCCTCAAAGTGGAGCCCCGCTGCGTTGAGGTCGCTAATCCGCTTCCGTGCGCTGATATGGTCCGTAATCCGCCGGGCATCGGCCCGTTGGTCCGCCGAATGGAGGGCGCAGAGTCTGGAGCCCGTCAGTGCGGTCCGTCCGCAGCCCGTGTCGCAAAGAATCTGGCTAAACATGGTTCCATCATAGCAGACTTCGCCTGGGGCCGCTAGGGAGGCGCGGAAAATTCCGGCGTTTTTCCCTGCGCTTTCCTGGGGGCTTGACCATCCCCCCGGTTTTACCCATGATTCTTCCTGTATGACAGATGTTTCCCTGAATCTTCCGTATCTGGAAGGGCTTTCTACCGCCGAACTCACCGGTATGGCCGATTCTCTGGGGCTCGCGTTGCCTCCGGGTCTGGAACGTTCCTTTATCATAGAAGAGTTGCTGGATGCCGGCGACGATGACTGGCCCGAGGAGCCCGAAAAGCAGAAGCCCCCTCCTTCCAAGGCCAATTTTGGGATGCCGGCGCTCCTGCCGCAACAGTATAATATCAACTTTATTGATGTGCTGATCCGGGACCCACTCTGGATCTACGCCTTCTGGGAGATAAGCGCCCGGGACCGGGAAAACCACGAAGGGGCGGAGGATTTTGAAGGCTATGTGCTCAGGGTCTCCGGGGCGGGGGCGTCTTTCTCTGTTCCCGTGGAGATCGCCGACTCGGGCCGTTACCTGGGTTTCCCCTCCCTTTCCCCGGCCGAAAAACAGGCCTATACCCTGGAACTCTGCGCCCTTCGGGGCCCGGCATGTCCCGTGCTGGCCGTCTCCCGGCCCTTTAGCCTGCCTGCTCTGGCCGCCCCGGCCCGGACTAACTTCCCTGCGGAATCGTCTTTCCCGGACCTGGAGGAATACCGTGAGTGAAGCCCCGGTCATTTCCCTCATTCTAAGCGCCCATCTGCCCTTTATCCGGGACCAGGAACCGCAGTTGTTCGAGGCCCTGTCGGAGACCTATATCCCCCTCCTGGAAATGCTCGACCGCCTGGAATCGGGCAGGATTCCCTTTAAGCTGGGTCTCGCTATTTCGCCGTTGCTCTGCGATCTGCTCCAGGACCGTTTTTTTATCCGCCGTTACCTGGCGTATACGGACAAGCAGCTTGAGTTCGGCCTACGGGAGCTGGAACGGACCCAGGAATCCCCGGAGCTGAACCGCCTGGTTTGTTATTACTACGACCGGATGGTGGAGAAACGGGCCTTTTTTTCGGTCCGCCACGAGAACAACCTGATCCAGGCCCTGGATGTTTACCAGAAGAAGGGGAGGGTGGAGATCCTCTGTACCGCAGCCAGCCACGCCTTCCTCCCCCTCTATACGGCCTATCCCGAGGCGCTCCAGGCTCAGATTGAGACCGCCCTGAGTTCCTACCGGGAGCATTTCGGCAGTAATCCCCTGGGCTTCTGGCTCCCGGAAATGGGCTGGACCGCCGAACTGGATCCCTGCCTGCGGTCTTACGGTTTCTGCTATACCGTGGTAGATACCCACGGGGCCTTTCTGGGGGAGCCGGTCCCTTCCCGGGGCTGCTTCTTCCCCTACCAGAGCCCGGCCCGCAACTATATTCTTACCCGGGATCCTTCCGCACGGTCCGATATGGGGGATTTCCGCCTCCAGCCCGGCTGCCGGGACAATAGCCAGGACGCGGGCTACGAACTGCCCCCGGA
Source organism: Treponema sp. (assembly GCA_031289935.1). Taxonomy (GTDB): domain Bacteria; phylum Spirochaetota; class Spirochaetia; order Treponematales; family Breznakiellaceae; genus JAITON01. The sequence goes on along the minus strand of JAITON010000045.1, from coordinate 1,687 downwards.
GTCCCTGGCCCCCTTTATGGTCCGGGGCCGGCGGGGGCCCACGGGCTACAAGTACCGTGCTCTCACTGCCGGGGGGGCCGTCCCGGCGCTCTACGACCCGGACGCCGCCCGGAAACAGGTCCGGGAACAGGCCCGGGCCTTCCTGGAAGCCAGCCTGGCCCGGCTTCGCCTGGCGGGAGAACGGAGCGGGGGCCCGCCCGTCAGCCTCTGCGCCTGGGAGGCCGATGCCTTTGGCCGCCGCTGGTACGAGGGCACGGACTTTCTGGAGGCTCTGTTCCTGGAAGCTGCCTGCCGGACCGATCTCCGTATCATGAACTGCGGCGAATACCTCTACAGCCTGCGACGGGCGCCGGACCCCGCCCCCCTGGAAACCAGCCTCCCGGCCTATTCCTCCTGGGGCCGGAACGGTTATGCCGAAACCTGGCTCAATGCATCCAACGACTGGATCTACCGCCACCTCCACTGCGCCCTGGAGCGGATGATTGATCTGGCCGGGCGCTTCCCCAACGACCGGGGTCTCAGGGAGCGGGCTCTGAACCAGGCCGCCCGGGAAATACTCCTGGCCCAGGCTTCGGACTGGCCCCGGATGCTCCACCAACAGGAGACCGCCGCCTTTGCCCGCAGCCAGATCGAAATGGCCCTGCGGAACTTTACCACTATCTACGAGGCCGTGGGCTCCAGCCATATCAGCACCGAGTGGCTGACCAGCCTGGAAAAGCGGCATAACTTCTTTCCCCGCATAAATTACCGGGTTTTCCGCCGCAAAGAGTAAGCGCTTCTCGTGCAAAAAGGCTTGATTTTTGTTCCAAATTCTACGATATTGATAATATGTGTTATGCTCGAATAATGGGTAGGGAGTAGCTTGTGAAGAAAGACAAGGTTTTTTTATCGTGGTTAAGCGTTACGATCATTTTTGCGCTCCTCGGGATGATTGTTTTAGCCGTCTATTCCTGCGGCAGCGGCTTCAATAACGATATGGATAACTTTGTTGCCCTCTATGCCAATACAATCCAGGGTACGGGCTGGTCCCCCTCTGTGTCTGCGCAGGCACCCAGAACGATCGATGCGGATACAATCGTCATTGAAGAAGGGAAGCCTTTTATACTTAAAGTGGCCATTTCAAATCCCAACAAAACGGATTTTATACTCCAACGGAAGCTGCTCGATGGCTATGAACCTAAGCACCCGCCCGAATTTAGGGTACTCGCAAGTCTGGATGAGGTGCGGATGTACTTTGATAATCCGGTGAAGGGTGATGCCTTCCAATACGAGCTTCAGTTCCTGCACCCCGACAATCTCCGGCAGTACACCCCCTATAAGATGCCGTCAATCTGGGTTGTGGAGTCCACGAGCGGAGACAACAGCGACGCGCTGCTGGTAAAAAGCCGTGATATAACCCCCCTCGTGATCTGGCCTGTCCAGTACGAGACGCCGAATACTGCGGCTCAAGACGTGCTCACCATAAGCGGCGGGCAATGGACTGTCCCCGGTCAGGTTGCCTGGTTCGAGGATGACGGTACGACGTCGGTATCGGGGTCCTTCATCCCCGGGACCGTCTACATCGCCCGGGTTACCCTGAGCGCGTACTCCCCCCGTTACACTTTCCAGGATCTCTACGAGGATGCGTTCTCGTATACCGGCGCCACGGTAACGAACCCTGCGGTCCCTACTAACGCGAACCCCGACG
>JAITON010000032.1 GCA_031289935.1 Treponema sp. | reverse complement strand
AGCCCCCCAGGGACCCGCAGCTCGGGGCCCTGGAGGAGCAGTTTATTGAACGGCTGGGTACCAAGGTGAAGATCGACGGGGACCTCCACCGGGGCAAAATCCTGATTGACTATTATTCTATGGAAGATTTAGACCGGCTCTACGAACTTTTGGGGGCCGCCAGGAGCGTGCCATGAAAGGAGAACCATTGCTTGCGGCGATTGATTCACCGGTAAACGACCGGCTCTGGAGCGGCCTTTACGGGAGCGCTTCGCGGGAGCCGGCCCAGGGGCGTTACAGGGCCCTTGTTTCGGGGCTCCTCAGTATCGCGGAACGGCCAGCGATGGCCGGGGCAGGTGCGCTCAGGGGAAAGCCCGTGGCCGATTTCCCCGAAACATCCGGTGATATCCGCCTCTTTACGGCCCCGGGGCGCACGGAACTGGGGGGGAACCATACGGATCATAACCGGGGCAAGGTCCTGGCCGCCTCAGTACAGTTGGACGCTGCCGCAGCGGCGGTTAAACGGAACGATGGCCTGGTCATTCTCCGTACTGCGGGCTACCCCGACGCAGTGGTGGACATCGGGAACTTGAGCCCGGACCCCGCCGAAGGGGGCAGTACCGAGGCGCTGATCCGGGGGATTGCTGCAGAGTTTGCCAGCCGGGGCCTCTCTCCAAGGGGCTTTACTGCGGTGAGCGATTCTACGGTCATTCCCGGATCGGGGCTCTCCTCCTCAGCGGCCGTGGAGATCCTGATCGCCAAAATATTCGACCAGCTCTACGCAGGCGGGGAACTTTCGGCCCTGGAAATTGCCAAGATGGGCCAGAAAGCGGAGAATGCTTACTTCGGCAAGCCCTGCGGCCTCATGGATCAGATTGCCTGCGCCTCCGGGGGTGCGGTGGCTATTGATTTCCAGGATTTGACAACTCCCCGGATCGCAAAGATCCCCGTGGATCTGACCGCCCTGGGCTATGTCCTCTGCGTGGTGGATACCCGGGGCAGCCACGCGGACCTGACCGAAGATTACGCCGCAATCCCGGCGGAAATGAAGGCCGTGGCAGCCTTTTTCGGCAAGAAGGACCTGCGGGAAGTCTCCCGGGCTGCGGTGGTGGATAAGGCCCCGGAACTCCGCAAGGCCCTGGGGGACCGGGCAATCATGCGGGCCCTCCATTTCTTCAGTGAAAACAGCCGGGTGGATGAGATGCGGGAGGTCCTGGAAAAAATTGACGGGTCCCTGGACCTGCCGGAAACACAGCGTTCCCTAGGCCGCTACCTGAGCCTGGTAAACGAGTCCGGGGATTCCTCCGCCCAGTTGTTACAGAACAACTATTCCCCCCGGAACAGCCGGGAACAGGGTATCAGCCTGGCCCTGGCCCTAACCAAAAGTTTCCTGGGACGGCAGGGGGCCTGCCGGGTTCACGGGGGCGGTTTCGCGGGGACCATTCAGGCATATCTCCCGGCAAACTATCTGCCGGGTTACCGTGAGGAGATGGAACGGGTCTTTGGCCCCGGCGCGGTAAATGTCCTGAGTATCCGCCCCATCGGAGCTGCGGAGTTGATCCTTGAATAAGGGCGCGGCGGACCAGGTAGAGCTTATCCGGGAGGTATTCGGCTACCAGACCCGCTTTGAAGACTCTACCATGGTCTTCAAGATTGATTTTGCCGTTACCGAGGATCCTGGTTTTGCTATGCTGATGCAGGATCTGGCCCTGCTCGCCCGAACGGGATTCCGGGTGGTTATCGTTCCCGGCGCCAAGGAGATGATTGACCTCGTCCTGGGTGAATACGGCATTAGCTCCCGTTTTGCCGGGAGCCACCGCATCACCCCGGCGCCGGCTATGCCTTTTGTGGAGATGGCGGCCTTCCATGTGGCCACCCGTTTTATGACCGGACTGGCCTCGGGGAGCCCCGTACGGGACGGCCGGGTGGACGCGGTCATCGGTACCTTTGTCCGGGCCCGGGGCCTGGGGATAGTGGACGGCGTGGATATGGAGCATACCGGCCAGGTGGACCGGGTCTTTACGGAGTCCATCGACCGGATACTAAAACTGGGAATGATTCCCATCCTCCCCTGCATCGGCTGGAGTCCCGTAGGAAAGCCCTACAATGTGCCCAGCGACGAAATCGCCCTGGCGGTGGCCGGGGCCCTGGGGGCGGTGAAGCTCTTCATCATATCGGCCCGGGGGGGAATCCGCCGGGGCATGCTTCCCATACCGGAGAGCATCAAGACCAGCGACCAGGGGCAGGTTATCCGCCTAACTCCCCAGGAGGCGGAATCCCTGCTGGAACACGCAGCTGCCGGAACCGCCGGGACGGCCCCCAACGAAGCCGTACTCGCGGAGCTCCGGCTGGCCTTGCGGGCGAGCCGGGCCGGGGTCGAGCGGATACACATGATCGACGGCCGGGAAGCCGGGGCAGTGCTTCGGGAACTCTTCTCCAACCAGGGGGCCGGTACCATGGTCTACGCCGACGAGTACGAGTCTATTCGTCCCCTGCGGGAGGCCGATATTCCCGGCGTGCTCAGACTCATGGAACCCCTGATGCGGGAGGGCATCCTGATCCGGCGTACCGCTGAGGATATCCGGGACAGGCTCGGCGACTATCTGGTCTACGAGATTGACGGTTCGGTCCACGCCTGCGGGGCCCTCCACGACCGGGGCGAGAACCAGGGGGAGATCGCCGCCATTGCCACCGATCCGGCCTACAGCGACATGGGGCTGGGAAGCCGTGTCGTCCGCAGGCTTATCGACCGGGCAGAGGACCGGGGCCTCGGCAGAGTTTTTGTCCTTACCACCCGCACCCACGATTGGTTTGAGTTCCTGGGCTTCCAGGAGGCCTCCCTGGAGAGCCTCCCGGTGGAACGGCAGCAGAGCTACGACCGAACCCGGAACAGCATGGTCTTTGCCCTGGACATCAGCAGGGATGAGCCGTAACGCCGTCTATACCGCCCTAACGCTGCGGACCCGGCCCTTGGGAGAGGCCAACCGGGAGGCGATCTTTCTTACCGCCGAGGAGGGCCTTGTCCGGGCCACGGTTTTTGGCGGCCCCAAGAGCAAGCTCCGGTCCTACGCCTCCACGGGCCATTCCGGTACACTCTACATTTACCACGATCCGGTGAAAGACTACCGCAAGCTGACGGACTTTGATGTAAAGGCCTGGCGGCCCGGCCTTCGGGAAAACTACGACCGAACTATGGCAGCCGCCGCGCTGGCGGAAACCATTCTGGAAACCCAGGGAGGGGGCGGCTCCTGGACCGAAGCCCTGAGCCTGGCCGAAACAAGCCTGGACGCTCTGGAAGCCGCCGATGAGGCCCTCTGCCGCCGTATCCTCCTCCGCTTCCTCTGGAACTGGGCGGATATCCTGGGGCTTCGTCCAAGCCTCGACCGTTGCGGCCACTGTTCCCGGGAACTCCCCCCGGAAAGCCCCTTCTGGTACCTCCCCGCCGAAGGATACCTCTGCTGCCCCGTCTGTGCGGGATTTGCCCCCGGAGAGAACCCGCCGGCGCCGGGAATGGTCCCGGTAGGCGGCGGCGCCCGGCGCTGGCTCAGCGCGGTCCAGAATAGGGCCCCTGCCCTGCTCAGCCGCCTGGGCATGGACCGCCGCTCCGGGACCGAGGTCCGCTCCCTGGTAACGGCTATCCTCGCCGGCGCCCTGGGACGGCGGCTGGGGACCTGGGACTGGTAACACAGACTGGCCGCCCTGGGCCGGTCCGGTCTGTTCACCTAAGTGAACTAAGCCTATTCACCCAGGTGAACTAAGCCTGTTCACCTGAGTGAACTAAGCCTGGTCACCTGAGTGAACTAAGCCTGTTCACCCAGGTGAACTAAGCCTATTCACCTGAGTGAACTAAGCCTGTTATGCCGGCATAACAGCCCTGGTTATGGATACATAACTAAGCCTGTTATGCACCCATAACAGCCCTGGTTATGGGTACGTAACTAAACCTGTTATGCCGGCATAAACGCCTATGCCTCTTTGGCGGCGGGTTGGGCCGCTACGGTAAACTCGGAATGCACTTCGCGGATATTTTTTAACAGCGCCGCGCCGGTACCGGACGAGACCATCGTGTACAGATTGCCGGAGACGCTCCTGAGCGTCCAAACAACATCACGGTTGCTGGCTTTGACCGTGCTGCTGGTAAAGGTCAGCGTGGAGGCATAGTGTGGCCTTTTCCACGTCCCCTGGAAGCCGGCGGGAAACGTTGCAGACTGGGCAAAACCAGTGGCCGCGATAAAGCCGAAAACCACCAAGACAATTAATTTCTTCATATAAAACTCCTATAAAAAGTCAACAGGGAAGTTGACCAATTTACATCTTTTTCCGGCGACGCCGGATTATTTTCCTGCTAATTCAGCCAACCTCATTGAGGAAGCCTTCTTTATCAAGTCTCTATCTAACATAAGGGCGGAATCGAATTCCTCATCCTTACT
>JAITON010000022.1 GCA_031289935.1 Treponema sp. | reverse complement strand
TTCGGTACGGTGCTGCCTAAGCATTACTGGCCCCACATGCAGACCGTCAATACCTGGATGTGCGGGAACACGGCGGTCTACCTGGAAAAAGTACGGAACTCCTTCCCCGACGGCACGGTCTTCCACGAAATGAGCTATTTCTCCACGGAATGTAAGGCGGGCCTGGTCCTCAGGAGCAATACCCTGGACACGGTTCCCTTTGGCCACAAGACCTACTTCGAGTTTATCCCTGAACCGGAGCTCGACAAAGCCAACCCCAGGGTCTGCCAGTTGTGGGAGGTACAGAAAGGAGGGCGCTATGTGCCGGTGGTGACCACTTCCTCGGGGCTTTACCGTTACAACATGAACGACATCGTGGAGATTACGGGCTTTTACCACGAGTATCCTCTCATCAAGTTCATCCAAAAGACCAACGGCACCATCAGTCTGACCGGCGAAAAGCTCCACGAGCGGCAGTTTATCGAGGCCGTCAGGACTTGCGCCCACGAGGCGGGTCTGCCTCTGGGCTTCTTCGTGGGTTTCGCCTGCACGGAACGTTCCAACTACCGCTTCTACTACGAGTTCGCCGACCAGACCGTTTCCCAGATCCGTGCCGAGGAACTTACCCAGGCTGTGGACAACCGGCTCCGGGAGTACAACCCCGAATACGAGACCAAGCGCAATTCCAACCGGGTTAAGGCGCCGGATACGTCCCGGCTGGTGCAGGATTCCTTTGAACAGTTCAAGGCGGCCTGTATCGACAAGGGCTACCGGGACGGCCAGTTCAAGCTGAATCTGCTCATGCAGGACGAGAAACGGCAGGACATGTTCGAGGAACTGGTCAAAAAGTGATAGAAACGCTTCCGGCCCCGGCGCGGTGCGGCGCCGGGGCCTTTATCTTTGACCTGGACGGTACCCTCTACGATACCAAAGACCTGGCCCGGCGTCTTGTTTGCGCCCGGCCCCTGGACGCGCCTCTTATGGCCGCCGAGCGGCAAACGCGCAAGGGTTTTGCCGGCCGGGACTTTGGCGGCCCGGAAGCCTACGACGCCGCGTTTTTCACCGGAATGTCCCGCAGGACCGGCCGCCCCCCGGAATTTCTGCGGGAATGGTACTTTGGCCGCTATATGCCGGCGATGGTCCGGGTGCTGGGCCGCTGTTACCGGGCCCGGCACGGTACCACGGAACTCTTTGCCGCCCTAACCCGGGCAGGGCTCCCCTTCGCGGTCTACTCGGACTATCCTCTGGTGGACGAGCGCCTGGCCGCTCTGAGCCTTGACCCGGCGCTCTGCGGCCTGCGCTTCGGCCCCGGGGGCTTTGGCGCCCAGAAACCTGCGGCGCGGCCCTTCCGGGAAATAGCCGCCGCCCTGGGCCGCTCCCCGGACACGGTACTTGTGGCGGGCGACCGGGACGATACCGACGGCGCGGGAGCGGCCGCCGCGGGGATGCGTTTTGTGAAGATCGGCAGCGCTGGAGACTGGGATAATCTCGTTACGCAAATGCTCCATTAAACCTAAAAGAACCTCGTTAGCCACATGGTCAGGGCCGGCACATAGGTTACGACCAGAACCACCGCCAACTGGATACCCAAGAAGGGCAGGGCGTAACGGGCCGTGGCCGTAAAGGGCTTGTTAAAGCGGTAACTGGCCAGGAAAAGGTTGAGCCCCACCGGCGGCGTCAGGTAGCCCGCCTCCATATTGATGAGGAATATGATCCCCAGGTGCACCGGATCAATACCGTAGACCGTTGCCAAGGGCGCCAGGAGGGGCAGGATAATCATGATGGCGGAGAAAATGTCGATAAGACAGCCGGTTACCAGGAGCGCTACATTGAGCAGCAGGAGGAAGACCCACTTGGAGCTCACCACGGCCTGCATCCACTCGGCAAAGAATATGGGCGCCTGACTGTCAATAATATAATAGGAAAGCGCCTGGGCCAGGGCCAGGATCGAGAGGATCCCCCCGATGATCGGCGCCGACTTGGTAAAGACCGCCAGGAGCCCCCGCAGGCTGATCTCCCGGTGGACCAGGGCCTCTACCACGAGCACGTAGACCACCGCCGCCGCGCTCACCTCCACCAGGGAAAGTACCCCGGTAAAGTACCCGGCGATCAGAAACACCGGCAGCAGGATTTCCAGGGCCGATGATCGAAGCCCTGCTCCGGCCCGCTTCCAGTTAAAGCGCTCCACCGGGACCTTGGTCTTGACCGAGACCACGATACCGAAGACGATCATGGCCGCCACCAGGAGCAGCCCCGGAATAAGGCCCCCCAGAAACAGGTGCATTGTATTGGTCCGGGTGCTCGCCCCCACCAGGAGGATCGGCAGACTGGGCGGGAAGAGCAGACCGATGCTGCCCGAAGCCGTCAACAGGCCGATGATGAACTTTTCCGGGTAGCCTTTAAGGACCGTGTAGAGGATTCCCCCCAGGGCAAGGATCGTTACACCGCTCGCCCCGGTAAAGGAGGTAAAGAACGCGCAGAGGATCACCGACACCATGATGGTACCGCCGGGTATCCAGCCGAACCAGCCCTTAAAGGCTTCCACGAGCCGTTCCCCCGCCCGGCTCTCCGACAGGATAAAGCCCGCCAGGGTAAAGAGGGGAATGGACACCAGGCTGCTCTGGGTGAGGCCCGTGTAAATCTGATTGGCCACCACGTCAATCTCACCCCAGGAACTTTGGAGCAGGAGCAGGGCAAAGCCGCCGATCACCGCGAAAAGCGGGGTCCCTGCCAGGGCCGCCAGCACGAGGACGGCCATGAGGGGCGTCCGCAGCAAGGCCGCAAGACCGGCAAACCCATCGCTCATAGCCCAGGCAAAATCCGGCATATCCAGGCCCCAGATAAACTTAAAGATCGCCGGCAGGGAACAGACCGTGCCAAGGACCATCGCCAGAACCGGCAGCAGCCTGAGGGCCCCCTTGAGGGGCGTCTGCCGGGCAAAGCGGAAGGCGATTACGGCGTAACCAATGGGCATAACCAGGGCAAAGACCCGGTCCGGGATAAACCCCACCATCTGCATGGGGTAGAGCCCCAGCCTGATAAAGGACACCGAGCACCAGCCGAAGATCGTTACCAAAAAGGCCGGCACCAGGCCCGAACAGACCGCCAGGACCGTCTTGAACCTTTCATTGGTAACATACTGGAACAGCCCGATGGACAAGTGCTCCCGGTTCCGGCTCGTGATCATCCCCGAAAAAAGCCCCAGGACCAGAAGCAGGTGGGCAATCAATTCCGGCGCGGCGGGGAACCGGGAGTTGAACAAGACCCGGGCGGCGGAGTTCGCCATGGGGAGCAGGGTGAGCAGGGCGAGGGAAACATAGCAAATCCCATCCTCAATCTTCCAGAGCAGCGGTTTAGGGTGCTTCATCCCATACCTACCGGTAGGGACGGAGCAGGGTCTCGATCCGGCTATAGGTAGACCGGTCAAAGAGGGTCCCCATAAAGCCCGGCAGAACCCGGCCCACGTCGTTATACCAAAGCTGCTCCTGGGCCGGGCTCACCTGGTTGATCCTGAGACCGTAGCCGGTCATGGTCCCAACCACCTCGTCTTCCAGGGCCTGCACCCGGGTATCGAGCTCCGCCTCCACGGCCCGGGCGATACGGATAAGCTCCGGCTTGTACTGTTCCGGGATACTGCGCCAGGCCCGCTGGTTCATGATAATTGCCCCCATAAAAGGCGCCACTTTAATCGACGCCATATTCCCCGCCAGGGCGAAGATTTGCAGGCCCCCGGCAATAACCGGGCTGGCATAGACCGCGTCGATCTGGCCCCCGGTCAGGTTCACCAGTATCTGGCTGGTAGCTACCGGCGTAATCTGGTAGCCCAGGGCCTTAAACACATCCGCCAGCTCCGGTTCCGTATCACTGGTCCCCAGCTTTTGGGCCTTTAGGTCCGCAGGCACGAAGACGGGCCGGCGGGAAAAAAACCGCACCCAGCCGATCTGCGACCAGGCCAGGGTATAGTAGCCCTTGCTGCTGATCTGCGCTTCCAGGTCCGGTTTAAGCGCCCCCAGCACCAGGTTCAGTTCCTGATTGTTTCTGATGAGGAAGGGGCAGCTCAAGGTCATGATCTCCGGGACAATCAGCTTGAGGCCAAAGGTACTCAGCATAGCCGCCTGGATCTGGTTCTGGTTAAGCTGCCTGAGCATGGACCGCTCGTCGGTCTGGGCGCCGTGGTAAATCCGCAGCTCCACCTCGCCCTTGGTCGCCAGGGACCATTCGCTGGCCATCCGGTTCAGAAGATTCCCCCAGGGCGTGTTTTCCGCCACCTGGGAAGCCAGCTTGATAGTTACCTTCGCCTGTACCGTAGGGGGGAAGGCCAGCGCCAGCGCCAAAACAGATACCCATACCAAGGGCAGTCTTTTCATTTCATGCTCCTTAATCTTTCGCATATTAATCCCCTTCGGCGGGCCAGGGGTTATCGCGTATACCCGCAAGTTCCACTATTTTGGCGTGGGTCTGTTTTCGCAGGATCTGCACCGCTTCCCGGCGGGAGCGGGTTTTATCCGGCATAACCGGCTCGCCGATACGGACCGTTACCAGGGGGAAATTCTTCTTAAAGAGCTTAAAAATCCCCTTCGCCGGCCGCCAGGAAATCGCCAGGGGCAGGACCGGTATGTTATTGTCCCAGGCTATGGTGAACACGCCCTTCTTAAAAGGCCGGATGGGCTGATAGTAGAGCCAATTGCTGCTTTCGGGATAGACGTGGATCCACTTCTTTGCCGAGTGCAGGTCCTGCAAGGCCCTCATAAACGCGGGCATCAGATGGGATTGGCTGGGGATGGGAATACCGCCGATGCTCCGAATCAGGCCCCGGCCGGCGGTTTCCAGATTCCTGTACCAGACCGGAAGAAAGAGCCTCCTAAAGCGGACCGCCTGGAGTACAAACAGAAGATCCCAGCGGTGCACATGGTTCGATGCCGTCATGGCGCCGTTTTTGAGGATATCCCGGTATTTCCGCAGAATAGGGCGGCCCTCAATCTTAAGGCCAAAACGGAGGGGAGACAGTATAAAGACCAGGCTAAAGATGCCCAGATAGATCAGCATGTTTTTGAACTTAAAGGCCGGGGACCGGTCCCAAAAAGGATAGTTTTCGTCCATAACGAGGTCAATTTCTTTGGCCCCCGCGATGAGCAGGTCCCGGCCATCGTAGATCCGCAGGGACTTTACATGGGCGCCGGGGTTTTCCGGGTACTGAATCCCCAGGGGCGGTACATAGGGCGGCCTGAACTCCGGCATACTGCCTGGCATACTGCTAAGACTCCTTCATGATGAATGGACGGATACTATCCCAAAAGCCCGGTCTTGTAAAGGCGATTAGGCTAGGGGATTAGACCAGCCGTGTGGGCGGTCGAAGGGCCGCACCCTTTGCTCACTGCTCATTCGTGTGCTATACTGTCAGCAAGAAACAGGGCCGCCACGCCCTTTAATCGTGGCAAAACTATCTGTATAAGGAGTATTGTATGGTTGAGTATGTGTTACGGCCCAATACCTTGGACCAAACCGGGGAAACCTACCGCGCCCAGGTAATCAACAGCGAGTCCTTCGGAACCGAAGACCTGGTGGACTATGTGAGCCGCACCAACGCGGGGGTGAGCAAACCGGAGATCGCCTCCATCGAGGCGGCCTTTGAGGACGCCTTTGCCTACTTCCTGTCCCAGGGCAAGTTCTTTCACAGCCCCCTTTTGCGCCTGTCCCTGTCGATACGGGGGAGCTTCAAGAAGGACGAGCACCCCCTCTCGAAGAACATCCACGCCAACGCCTCCGTGGGCCCGCTGTTGCAAGAGGCTGCGGAAAAGGCGGGGGTCCAACACGGGCAGGAGACCGTCAAGTGGGCGATAGAGCGGGTGGTTGACGTGTATACCACGAGCGTCGACAGCCGCATCACCCTGGGCCGGAACCTCCGCATCGAAGGCAAGGGCCTCACCCTCGTCGGCGACGGAGCTGCCGTCGAGTTCACGCCCATCTCGGGCGGCACCCCCGTGACGGCAACCGCCGGCCAGCTCGCCGTGAACACCCCGAGCCTCCTCGTGCTCGAAGCCCCGGACAGCCTCACGGCAGGCAACTACCACCTGAGCGTCGTGACGGCGTATAACGGCACGCATGAGCCAAATCCCACGGTGCACACCATCCCCTACGATGTGGCCTTCGCCGCCGGCCCTATATAAGCGGAAGGCCCTTCCCTATATAAGGGGAAGACCCTTCCCTATGGAAGGGAAAGCCCTTCCCTATATAAGCGGAAAGCCCTTCCCTATGGAAGGGAAGGCCCTTCCCTCTATAAGGGGAAGACCCTTCCCTATATAAGCGGAAGACCCTTCCCTATATAAGGGGAAGACCCTTCCCTCTATAAGGGGAAGGGGATCCGGGTAGTAAGGGGGAGAGGCCTTTCAAAAGCAGCAGCGGACAATCAGCATCTGCGAGTATGTGGCGAACAGATTCCCCATCAACTACCAATATTTCCACAACCTCACGGGTGTCCAGCAGGGTATCTGCCCGAAGTGCGGCAAGTCTACCGCGCCAAGGGCCACGGCCCATGCAAGGCGGCTTGACAATCATGGAAAGTGTGCTATACTGTGGCAAGAGGTAAAACAATGCAAGCAGTCCGAAAAATTATAGACGTGAAACGCCTTATGCCTTTTATTGATATTCCCGATGATATGCGGCAGGGCCAGGTGGAAA
>JAITON010000188.1 GCA_031289935.1 Treponema sp. | reverse complement strand
ATGTACGCTCGCTAAGCTAGCTTAGCTAGCTAGGCTAGCTTAGCTCGCTAGGCTAGCGTAGCTAGCGTTGTACCCGGCCCGAGGAATCGCCCCCGGCCAGCTTCTCCACTTCCCCGGCGGAGACCTGGTTAAAGTCCCCTTCGATGGAGTGCTTTAGGCAGCTCGCGGCCACGGCAAACTCCAGGGTCTCCTGGGGAGCCATCCCCTGGAGGCTCCCGTAGATAAGCCCCGCGCCGAAACTATCCCCGCCGCCGACCCGGTCCACGATATGCACCGCGTATTTCTTCGAAAAATAGGACCGGCCATCGACATAGAGCATGGCCCCCCAGTTGTTGTCGTTGGCGGAAATGGATTCCCGCAGGGTTATGGCCGCCTGCTTAAACCCGAAGCGGTCCGTTAAGGCCCGGGCCACCTCAATATAACCCTCCCGGCTGATCTGCCCGGCGTTCACGTCGCTGCCGGCCGCCCGGATACCGAACACATCGGCGGCGTCCTCCTCGTTGGCAATACAGACGTCCACATAGGGCATGAGCTTTGCCATCACCGCCCCGGCCTTTTCCCGGGACCAGAGATTCTTCCGGTAGTTGAGGTCGCAGGACACCGTAAGCCCCCTGGCCTTGGCGGTCTTGCAGGCCTCCAGGCTGATGTCCGCCGGGCCGTCCCCCAGGGCCGGGGTTATCCCCGTAAAATGGAACCAGGAGGCCCCTTCAAAGATCGCGTTCCAGTCAAAATCCCCGGGCAGGGCCGTGGCAATGGCGGAACCCGCCCGGTCGTAGATCACCCGGGAGGCCCGCTGGGAGGCCCCCTTCTCCAGGAAGTAGATCCCCACCCGCCCGCCCCCCCGGACAATCTTCGAGGTATCCACGCCGAAGCTCCGCAGGCTGTTCACCGCCCCCTGCCCGATCTCGTGCTCCGGCAGCTTGGTTACCAGGGCCGCGTCCAGGCCGAAGTTCGCCAGGGACACCGCCACATTGGCCTCCCCGCCGCCATAGCTCGCGCCGTAACTCACGGCCTGGACAAACCGGTAATAACCCTCCGGCGCCAGCCTGAGCATGATCTCGCCAAAAGTGATAATCTTTCCCATTTTATAAACTCTTTTGTACCAGATGGACTGCGAAGCCGGCGATTTCGCGCTGGAGGTATATGGCCGCCAGGTTCCCCTGGGCATCGGTCTTGGCGCTCTCGCGGTTAAAGGCGATATCTTTCCGCTCCAGCGCGGCGATGGCCCGCTTCAGGTCCCGGGTGCCGATGCCGATGTGGCCGCAGGTCCCCAGACCGGGAATCTTCATGATTTCGATTTGATCGCTGGAGAATATCGAGGAATTGCCCTCCTGGAGGCCGAAGCCGAAGAGCGCCTCGAAGAGCAGGGCCAGCTCCACGGCCTCCTTGGCATGGACGGCGTTTATCCCCAGGTGGGCCAGATGGAAGCCCAGCATAGTGCGCATCGCATCCCGGCAGAGACCGGTAATCCTGACGAAATCCCCGGCGTCGATCAGTTCGGGCGTAACCATCCAGGAGCCCCCGCAGGCCAGCACCCGGTCGAAGCCCAGGTACTCCGTCAGATTCTTCTGGTTGATGCCCCCGGTGGGCATGAACTGCAGCCGGGGATAGGGCCCGGCAAGGGCCTTGATGTAGGCCAGGCCCCCGGCCTGCTCGGCGGGGAAAAACTTCACCAGATCGATGCCCACATCCAGAGCCTGCTCAATATCCGAGGGGTTGGAACAGCCCGGTATAACCGGTACACCCTTGGCGACGCAATAGGCCACTATCCTGGGGTTGAACCCGGGAGTTACGACGAAATCCGCCCCGGCGTCCACGGCCTGGTCCACCTGGCCGGTAGTCAGCACCGTACCCGCCCCCAGAATCAGTTCCGGCATCGCGAAGCTGATCCTGCGGAGGGCCTCCACCCCCGCTGCCGTACGGAAGGTTATCTCCGCAGCGGGAATCCCCCCGTCGGCCAGGGCCTTTGCCAGGGGCAGGGCCTTCGCCACATCATCAATTTTGATGACCGGCACAATCCCGATCTTTCCAAGCTCCTCAAACATCCTCAACATGGGTCCTCCTAGGGAAGAATCGCCGACACACTATCGCTCCGCAGCCGCCCTTGGCGTTCCCGCCGCTGGCCGCCGCGAAGGCCGTTTCGGCGGGGATACCCCATGCTGCGGCCCCTTCGGTGAGCACTGCGCCAAAGTTCTTGAGCCAATCCAAGAGACTGGCATCCCGTCTAGGGAAAAAGTCCGCCATAATCGTCCTCCTGAAAGATTTTGCCATGCTTATGCCACGCTATTGAACGGACCTGAACACGATAGCACAGGGCTCGCAAGCTGTCAAGAGAATGTGGGGAGGGGGCGCCAATGCTTAGGTTTTTATCGGTGCAAACCTCCAGTTTGCGCAGCTCTGTCTCTTTCCCAAGGACGGCAATCCGCCTGGGGCGGGGCCCGGTGTCCCCGCATAAAAAAGCCGCCCCCTGCATAGCAAGCTATGCCTGGAGGCGGCCTGCGGTCAGTAGACCGCTGCAATCCGCCTGCGGCGGATTGCGATTACGTATTCGCCCCCTCTTTGCTAGTTAGCGACCGGGACGAAGCTTGATGCCAGTCCCCGGTATTCATTCACGTACTCAGTCGTGCCCACAACGAATTTCCCCGTGCCCGAAGTAGTGGCAGCGGCAGTGACAGCCTCAGTGCCCGTGGTAGTGTTCAGGGCGAGCCATCCGGTGCCGGTAAGCTGGTTGAGCGCCGCAACGGTGAGGACGCCGCCGTTCCCAATTTTTAAGCCTCTGCCCGAAGTGGCCGCTGTGCTGTTCAGGTTCAGCGTAGCTCCCGCCACCACGGTCAAGTGAGTGCAATCACCATCCGCAGTCCCATAGGCGGCTATATTATCGCCATTATTGAGCTTTACGGTCCCGCCGGAAATTTCGTGCTTCCAGCCGGCGCGAGGGTTGGATGTCCCCGCGATCTCTGTAAAGAGCGCGTCGCCGACGATAGTCCATGCCCCCGAATCATTCGAGCCGTTAAACCAATCGTTCGCTGGGTGTACACCGCCTGAACCCGCGCCTGTCGTCGAGCTGAAGATGAACTTGGAGCCGGACTCACGACTAACATTTGTCTGCGGACTTGTGCCGTAGGTTACGATGCCATCGACTTTAACTATCGCAGTTGCGGCCACTGTGAGGACATAAGAGCTGGTTGCAAAGGTTTTACCCGCAGGTACAACCAGCGTTACCCCCGCCGGTACGCTAACGGCTTTCGTCAGCGTCGTCGTGCTCTCTGTTCCGGCTCCCAACGTTACAGTCGTGCTGTTAGCTGCCGCACCGCCGCCCAGGTCTGCCGCCAGTGCAGTCGCCGCTTTCTCCTCCGCCGAGGGCTCTGCCTCAGTCGGGCAGCCCGTTACCAACAGCGCCATGCTAAATAACGCCGCAATAAGCGCCGTTAAACCGATAAATCTCTTGTTCTTTTTCATCTTGACCTCCCATGAGTTCTAAGATATATTCTAAAAGCCCGCCCCACTGCTCGTACCGCACAACGTGCGGCTGACTTCTACATCAAAGCCGTGGTGGCGGGGACTAATAGCTGTTTCGTAGCGGCAGTAGCCGCTTTTGTTAGGGACCAAGGAACAGGTTCGTAGTTTGCAAATCTTGCGCGCTACTTTGATATATCACGGCAGTACCTCCAAAGCACTTACCAAGTACCCGTTCCCTTTCTTCTAATTTTATTTGAACCAAAATAAGTTCAACGTCTACGCACAACATTTTGTGAACGCCTCACAATATTTTATGAATGGCTTATAACATTTTGTGAACGCCTCACAATATTTT
>JAITON010000091.1 GCA_031289935.1 Treponema sp. | reverse complement strand
GTCCTGGGGCGGGGTAGGGTTTATTCGTGGCGAGGGTTTAATACTTGCCCCTCTGGGGCGTTTTAAAGGTATTAAACCCGAGTCTAATACCTTTAGAGAACAACATGCTTCGCTGCTCTGCGGTGGAGTTGTTGATTGTACATTGAGGCTTTCCCAGAACATCAGTCTGGGGAAAGTGGTTTGTTGAGGAAAATGTTGGGCGACAAGCTTTCCATTCCCAGCAAGAAGCTGCTCCTGGATAATTATTCCGGTTTTACGGAGATTCGCAGGGGTATTATCTGGGAATTGGAGTCCTTGGTTGAGGAAGCCCTCAAGGATCTGCCTTCTCATCCCCTGGTTAAGGGCCGGCTCAAGACCTTTGATAGTTATTACCGCAAATATCTCAGGCTCCTCAAGAGCGTACCTAGGGAAGTTCCCCTGATCACCGATCTGGCGGGTATCCGGGTCATTTGTCCTTTTCTGGAGGATATTGCCCTGGTGGAAGAAGCCCTGAAAAAGGCTTTTGAGGTGGCCGAGGTGGAACGGAAGGGCTCTCATAATTTCAAGGAATTCGGGTACCAGTCGATCCATCTCCTAGTCCGTATACCCGGGGAGCTTATTCTTCGCCGTGGCGATCCCGGCTTCGACCATGTGGAAATCCAGATTCGGACCATCCTCCAGAACGCCTGGGCCGAGGTGGAGCACGAACTGGTCTATAAAGCGGAGTTTACCCCCTTTGACGAGCCCATGAAGCGGAAACTGGCGGCGGTAAACGCAAGCCTCTCCCTGGCGGATACCATTTTCCAGGACATTCGGACCTACCAGCGACAGCTCCACGGACAGTCGGGAAAACGGCGGGACTCTTTTTTCAAACAGATTGAGGCCAGTACCGATGTCCTGATCTTTACCGGAGATTCTGCCGCAGAGCCCGCTGCCGTCAAAAATCCCCTGGGAGCGGTCTCTCTCCCGGCAAAGGGGAGCGTTTCCATGGACGATCTCCTTTTGAACGCCCTCTACGCCCATAACCGGAACCACTTTGAGGAGGCGATCTGTTTCTATAGCCGGATTCTGGAGCTTAAGCCCAAAGCCTCCATCTGTTCTCTGATCTATAAGCACCGGGGAATGGCCAACTTTGCCCGGTCCCAGTACGAGGAGGCTGTGGAGGACTTTAGCAAGGCCCTGGAATTTGACCCCCGCTCGTACAAGGCCCTCTATTACCGGGGGATTGTCCGGGCGGTTCTCTCCCAGTATCACGATGCTACGGAGGACTTTTCCCGGTCCCTGGCCCTGGACCCCTACCAGCCCTTCTGTCTCTACCGCCGGGCCCAGGCCTACTATCATCAGGAAGATTATCCTGCGGCCCTGGCCGACTGCGAGGCCTCCCTGGCCCTGGACCCTGTCCACGAACCGGTCGAAAAGTTCCGGGCTATCCTCCTTGGCAAGCTGCGGATGTGAGCCCGGCAAAAGGAAGGCGCTGGTTATCGTCAAATTAATCAGCCCTTTCCCAGGGAAACACGGATTGCGGCAACGACCTTGACGGTGTAACCGGGCGAATCGATGCATTCTTTAATATCTGCGGGGCAAATATCCACAAGAGCTTGACACATTGCGCCGATCCCGGTATAGTATTTTCTGTATCATTGCGGTTTCAAAAGAACGCCTTTTGGCGTTCTTTTGAAACCAAGTCTCCTTCGTCTAGTGGTCAGGACATCGGGTTTTCAACCCGACAACGGGGGTTCAATTCCCCCAGGAGATGGAACAAAAGGCTGCCTCCGGCAGCTTTTTGTTTAGGATGTTGTGCAAGCGGGTAAGCGGTTTTCCGAGGCGGCTATCGAGACACTCAGAGCGGAAATCCAGAGCGCCGGGGGGAACGAGATCTTCGTCCTGGGCTTTCTGGACGATTCGGGCCTGGTGTGCCGGGTCAGGGTGGCCGCCCGGGGGAACGCCGCTTCCGTACCTGCCCTTATCGGCCTCCTGGAAACGCCGGAAGGGGAGGATCCCGGCGGGGCCGGCCCTTTGGACGAAGTTTCAGTTGAAAGCCGGGTTCCCGATGTCTTCATCCACAACCACCCCTCGGGCTTTTTGACCCCCAGCGACAACGACCTCGTCCTTTCTTCCCGGGCCGCCGAGTCCGGGGCCGGTTCCTTTATCGTGGATAATGAGGTCTCCCAGGTCTATGTGGTGGCCGAACCGGCCCGGCGCCGGCGCGTCAAAAAACTGGACCGGGACAAAATCTGCGCCGCCCTGGAACCCGGTGGGGCCGTCGCCGGGCGGCTCCCCAGTTTTGAACTCCGGTCCTCTCAGCTTGAGCTCATGGAACTTATCATCCGGGCCTTTAACGAAGACGCCCTGGCCGCTGCGGAAGCGGGCACCGGCGTCGGTAAGTCCTTCGCCTATCTGCTCCCGGCCATGCGGTATGCCCTGGACAATGGCGAGCGGATCCTTATCTCTACCGCTACCATCACCCTGCAGCAGCAGCTCTTCGACAAGGACATCCCCCTGGTGGCCGCAGCCCTGGGGGGCAAGATCAAGGCGGCCCTGGTCAAGGGCCGGGGGAACTATCTCTGCTGGCGCCGCCTGGACGATGCCCTCCGGGAGGCGCAGTTTTTGGATGAGGATGAAAACGAGGCCCTCGGGCGTATTGCCCAATGGGCGGAGTCCGTAAAATCGGGCTCCCGCTCGGACCTGTCCTTTATGCCCCCCGAGACGGTCTGGTCCCGGGTCTGTTCCGAGGCGGACCTCTGCATGGGCATGGGCTGCCCTAACCGGGAGCGCTGTTTCGTCATGACCCTCCGCCGGGAATGTGCCGACGCCCGGATTCTGGTGGTGAACCATCACCTGCTCTTTGCCGACCTGGCCGCCCGGCGGGAAGGCGCCGGCTACGAAGCCACCGTGGTACTGCCCCCCTATAGGCGGCTCATCATCGACGAGGCCCACACCATGGAAAGCGCGGCTACCTCCTTCTTTTCCCGGGAATGGAGCCGCCTCTCCCTCTACCGCCAACTGGGGCGGCTCCTCCGCAAACGCCGGGCCCGGCGCTTCGGCCTCCTGCTCCGGCTGGCCGATTTGACCCAGGAGGGCAGGGGGGAGGCCTTTATCGACAAGGCCCAGGACGCAGTGGAGCGTATCCGGGCCGTAGCGGACGAGCTCGACGAGCGGGCCCTGGAACTCTGCCAATCCGAGGGCTGTTTCCGGCTTAGCCCCCAGCGGGCGGAGGCCGTCAAGGCCCTGCTGATTCCCGGCCTGGAGGATCTCCGCCGGGAACTCCTGGTCCTCATCAACCTGGTCCGGGAGGCTCTGGAAGATTTGAAGGATGATGATGCGGATGATCCAGCGGTCTGGGAACTCAAGGGAGTGCTCCGCCGTCTGGACACCATCTCTGAGGTCTGCGCCTCCTTTATGGGCTACCGGGAACATCCCGGCGAGGTGATGTGGCTGGAACGTTTCGGCGGGGGCGCCCCCGGCAGCTCTCCCTGGGCCCGCTTTACCGTAACGCCCCTGGACACGGCCCCGGCCCTGGCCGATGCCCTCTTCCGGCCCAATAAGACCGTGGTCTGCGTCTCCGCCACCCTCACCGTAAACTCCGTTCCGAAGGAGTACGCTCCTTCGGAACGGGCCCCTTTCGCCTACTGGATGGGCCGCTCCGGCCTGGCCCTGGTAGAAGACCGGCCCGTGCTCTGCGGCCAGTTCCCCTCACCCTTTCCCTACAAGACCGCAACCCTGCTGGCGGTCCCCGGGGACGCCCCCCTGCCGGAGGAAAGCGCCTTTAGACCCTTTGTGGACCAGGCGGTAACCCGGCTCGCGGAGACCGCCGGGGGCTCGGCCCTGATCCTCTTTACCTCCTACGAGGCCCTCAAGAGCGCCTACGCCGCAGCCCGGCCGGTCCTGGAACAGAGCGGCATCCGCTGCTTTAAGCAGGGGGATGATGACCGGAGCCGGCTCCTGGCGAGCTTCCTGGCCGACGAGACCAGCGTCCTCTTTGCCACCGATTCCTTCTGGGAGGGGGTTGACGCGCCGGGAGACACCCTGCGCCTGGTGATCCTCTGCCGGCTGCCCTTTCGCAGCCCTAATGATCCGGTCTTCGAAGCCCGCTCTGAGGCCCTCGACAAACAGGGGGGCAATCCTTTTATGGACCTTTCTCTGCCCGAGGCGGTGATGAAGTTCAAACAGGGCTTCGGCCGCCTGATGCGCCGCTCCAGCGACCGGGGCGTGGTAGCGGTCCTGGACGGCCGGCTCCTTCGCAAGCGTTACGGCGAGGTTTTTCTCCGCTCCATCCCCCCAAGCCGGACCTGTTTCGCGGAGTTTGATACCATCCTCCGGGAAACCGAACGGTTTTTGTTCTCGATGTCCCACCCTGTGGAGCCATTCTGAGGCCGAACAAGTCCTGAATTGCCGGCCCGGCCCGTCAATCAGGGGGGGAAAAACGCGGGGAACCGGGTTTTTTCACGTTTTTTTGACAATTTTCCCACAAAGCGCTTGACATTATTTTCAGGAAGGTATATACTTACGTCATGCTGACGGCACGAAGATTTGAGCAAAGCAGAGTAATCCCGGCCCCGACAGGGCCCTGCAATCCGGCAAAGCCAGATAGCGGCCCCTCTGGGGTAGGCCAGAATCTCCCAATAGTCCAGTTTGCGTGCAATCCTACCGGATTGCCAGCAAACTGGACCGCCATCCTACTGGATGGCGCCAATCCGGCAGGATTGCCCCTCCCCCCCCCCGTGCTATAGCCCCCGTTTCAAGGTCCCATTTTCTCTCCGCCCGGTTGGGTCAGAGTGGTCCCCATGGCGGGCGCTCTCCGCCCCAGGGCTGTTTGTCCCCGCCCCAGAGACGGTTGTCCCCGCCCCAGAGACGGCTGTCTCCGCCCCAGGGCCGGCTGTCCCCGCCCCAGGGACGGCGGTATTTATAGAGGAAGAGAGCCGGTTGCTGGGCGGCAACCGGGGAAAGGAAATGCCAGATGGCGGGGTCAAAGGCCCCTGGGCCATGACCGGCGCGGAGTTTGCGCGGCGCAAACTCCATTGATTTGGCTTTAAGTCCTTGCCACCACGGCCTTGATGTAACAATCAGCCACGCGTTGCGCGGTACGGGTAGTGGGGCGGGGCTTTGAGAATACATCTTACACTCATAAGGAGGTCAAGATGAAAAAGAGTTTTAGAGTTTTAGGGGGAGCCGCAGTCTTATTGCTGGCGGCAATCGCGCTGGCGGGCTGCCCGGACCCGAACCTCGTCCCCCCGGGTACAGTCAGCACCCTTGCGGGCAGTACCTCTGGCTATGAGGACGGGACCGGCGCGGCGGCGAAATTCAAGAACCCCTCTGGCGTCGCGGTGGACGGCTCCGGTAACGTGTATGTCGCGGATACCGAAAACCACCGCATCCGCAAGATTACCTCTGAGGGTGTGGTGAGCGTCTTAGCAGGCAGCGGTACCGCAGGCTCTGCGGACGGAACCGGCGCGTCGGCGGCATTCAAGAGCCCCTCTGGCGTCGCGGTGGATAGCAGCGGTAACGTCTATGTCGCGGATACCGAAAACCACCGCATCCGCAAAATTACCTCTGAGGGTGTGGTGAGCGTCTTTGCGGGCAGCGGTACCGCAGGTGCTACGGACGGGACCGGCGCGTCGGCGACATTCAAGAGCCCCTCTGGCGTCGCGGTGGATGGCAGCGGCAACGTCTATGTCGCGGATACCGGCAACCATCTCATCCGCAAGATTACCTCTGGGGGTGTGGTGAGCGTCTTTGCGGGCAGCACCACCGCGGGCTATACGGACGCAACCGGTACGGCGGCGGCATTCAAGAGCCCCTCTGGTGTCGCGGTGGATGGCAGCGGCAACGTGTATGTCGCGGATACCGGCAACAACCGCATCCGCCACATTACCTCTGGAGGTGTGGTTACCACCCTTGCGGGCAGCGGCGCCGTGAGTTCTACGGACGGAACCGGTACGGCGGCGGCATTCTACAAGCCCTTTGGCATCGCGGTGGACAGCTCCGGAAATGTCTATGTGGCGGATACCGGCGACGTTGTCGCGGATACCTACGGCCGCATCCGCAAGATTACCCCGGCAGGCGTGGTGAGCACCCTCGGCAAGAGCGATACATTCAAGAACCCCTATGGCGTCGCGGTGGACAGCTCCGGCAACGTGTATGTCGCGGATACCTACAACGACCGCATCCGCAAGATTACCTCGGAAGGCGTAGTTACCACTCTTGCCGGCAGCACCCAAGGCTATGCGGACGGAACCGGCGTTGCGGCGCAATACTACAACCCCAGAGGTGGTGTCGCGGTGGACAGCTCCGGCAACGTGTATGTCGCGGATACCGGCAACAACCGCATCCGCAAGATTACCCCGGAAGGTCTGGTTGGCACCATTGCAGGCAGCCTCTATAACACCCCTGGCTATGCGGAGGGAATCGGCGCGGCGGCGCAATTCAAGAGCCCCTATGGCGTCGCGGTGGACGACTCCGGCAACGTGTATGTCGCGGATACCAGCAACCATCGCATCCGCAAGATTATCTTCTAAAGTTTACGGTAGACGGTGAGCGGCGGCGGCCTTTACCCTGTTTCGGCGGGGAGGGGGCCGCCTTTTTTGCCGGAAGAGGCTTGAGTCTAATACCCAGGGACCCGCTTGAGCGGGGGAAAAGGCTCAACGGCCCACTTGCATAAACTTTTTGCTTTTGCTATCATTGATTGGTTAAATTTTTTGCATGGAGTTGAGCTCATGAGTATTCTGGGTATTGTTTTATTGGTACTCTTCATCATTGTGTCGGTCCTTCTCATCCTGATGGTTCTGATTCAAAACGAGGAAGGAGACAGCCTGGGGGGTATTTTTGCCGGGGGCAGCGGTTCGGCCTTTGGGTCCCGGTCGGGTAATGTGCTGACCAGGACCACCTCTATACTGGGGGCCCTTTTCCTGGTTCTTAGCCTGGGCCTGGCCCTGGTGAACCGGAGCCCCGATGGTACGGGCGTGGAGGCCGCAGGCCGGGAATCCGCCTCGGAGGCTGATAGCGGCTGGTGGCAGGAAACCCCCGAGGGGACGGTCCCTGGCGACGCCAGCGATGCCGATTAAGCGAGGGCGCCGGCATGGATCTCTGCGAGGTATTTAAGCCGGAATTCATCAAGGTGAATTTGGAAGCGGAGGATAAAGAGGAGGCCTTTGAGGAGCTGGCGGATCATTTCTGCCGGGCCTCGGGCCTCAACATTCGGGAAGAGGTACTCCAGGCTGTTCGGGACCGCGAAGCCAAGATGTCTACGGGAATCCGCCAGGGGATTGCTATCCCCCACGGAAGGACCAATGCCGTGGACCGCATCTCCGGTATCCTGGGGGTGTCCCGGCGGGGGGTCGACTACGATGCCCTGGACGGTAAGCCGGTCTACCTGCTCTTTTTGATTTTAGCCCCCGAGCGGGATACGGAGAAGCATCTCCAACTCCTCAAGCGGCTGGCGGAACTCCTGGATAATCCTCAGTTTTACACCGATATGGCGGCCCAGACCACGGTTGGCGGGGCCTTTGCGGTGTTGAAAAAATACGAGGATATTCTTACGGCTCTTTGAGCCCGGGCAGGTTGTCATGGATGATCAAAACATACTCCAGCATTTATTGGAAATTGAAGGCCAGGCCGAAGCGCTGGTGAACGATGCCCAGACCGAAGCGGACCGGCGGGTGCAGGAGGCGGAAAAGGAACACCGGGCGGTCTATGAGGAACGCTACGCCCGGGAGATCGCCGCCCAGGAGGCGCAGTACCGGGAGGAGTTTGCGGGAATGGAGGAGCGCTACCGCCGGACCCTGGAAGAATACCGCTCTGGCCTGGACCGGGAGCCTGCCGACCGGGGAAAGTTCAGCGCCTTGGCGGCTGGATTGTTGAGATTAGCGTGATAGGATCGGGGGAACGGGCCTACGCCTATGCCAAAGCCTGCGGGATCATCGGCAAATCCTATGTGGGCCGGCGGATGAAGGCTCTGGGCCAGGTAACCCGGCTGGCGGAACTGGACCGGCTGGTCTTCCCCATCAATTCCCGGAACCTGCCCGAGCGGGAACTGCTGCCGGATCTGGAAAAGCGCTTTGCGGGCCGTTTCCAGGACGCGGCGGACGGTATCGTGGCCTGTTTCAGGGATCCCCCGGAGTTTCTGGTCCTCCTCTCCCGTCCCGGAGACACGGAGCAGCCGGATCAGCGCTATTACAGCGTCCTCTGGACGGCTATGATGAAGTTGCCTAAAAAGGACCGCTGGATGAGCGAAAAGATACTTTCCGAAGAAATCGCCCTGCGGAATACCGTCTGGGCCATGAGGCTCAGGTCCTATTACCGTATGGACAGCGAAGAGATTAAGCAGCGTCTGGTTTATCCCGAGGGGGAACCGGGCAGGGGCCGTCGCGCGACCGACTGGCTGGCCGATGCTCTGCTCTGCCTGGAGCTGCCCCTGGATAACATGGAAGCCTGGAGGTCCTGGCGCTGGGCTTCCTTCCTCAATCCCGGACAGAGCGGGGAAGCCTGGACCGTTGATCCCCGGTACTTTCAAAATGCCGCGAGCGAATACCTTTATAATCTGTCGAAGCGTAACTTTCACCGGGATCCTTTTTCCCTGGACACGGTCTTTTGTTTTATCAAGATCAAGCAATTCGAGGAGGATATCCTGACCAGTCTATCCGAGGGGATCGGTCTGGGCATGTCTTCCAAGGATGTGTTTGCCCTCCTGGAGGTGGCGCCATGATGCGGCCCCGAAAGATGAAACGGATTGAGCTCAGTATCCTGGACCGGGACGCCGACCGGGTAATTGAGTACCTGGGCCGCCAGGCACTGCTCCATCTGGCCGACGAGGAGGCTGGTCCTGGGGCCGATGGTATGGCGCGGGTTCCTCCCAAGGAATCGGTTCAACTGGTGTTGATCCGGGAAAAGCTTGAGGCCCTGCGGAGCGCTGCGGCTTACCTGGGTATCCACTTCCCGGAGGAATGTGGGGATTCCAGCACTCTCCCCGGTGAAGACGAGGCTGCTCTGGCTGATCGTCTCTGCGCGGCGACCGCTGCTCTGAGTGAACGGGAAGGGGAGTTCCGGCAGGAAAAAGCCAAGGTCGAGGAGACTCTCCACGAGGTCAAGGCCTTTGAAAACCTGAGCGCCCCCTTCCGCGACCTGGATCAGCTTTCCTTCCTGACCCTGCGGGTGGGGCGGCTGGACCCCCGGGGCCAGGAGCTTGCCCGGGAAAGCCTGGGGGACCGCGCCCTGATTATCCCCCTGGGAAAGGGAGGGGAAGGGACCGGGGAGCGGGTTCTGGCGGCGGCATCCCGAAAAGGGCGTTTTGCCCTGGATTCGGAGCTTAAGAAATATGCCTTTATGCCCATAGCCGTCCCCGAGGACTTTAAGGGGGTTCCCTCGGAGCTGATTGCCGGCCTGGAAGGGCGGCTGGGGGTCATGGCGGCGGAACTGGAGCAAATACAGGGCGAAAAGACCGGGCTTCGGGATGAGGCGGCCCCTATGCTCAAGCGGCTTGCAGCGGCCTTCCTCCTGGGCTTCCAGGTGGAGCAGCTCAAGGGGAGGCTCAAGGCTCTGAGCAGCGTCTACGTGCTTTCGGGCTGGGTTCCGGCGGAAGAACTGCGCTCCCTGGCTACAGCCCTGGAGAGCCAGACCGGGGGCAGGGTGGCGATCCGGGCCTACGACCCCGAGGAACTGCCCGGAGTGCGGGAAGGCCGGGAGAAGGTGCCCGTGTCCCTGGACCACGGGGCCTTTGTCCGGGGCTTCGAGGGGGTGGTCTTTTCCTATGGGGCCCCCCTTTACGGCACCATCGACCCTACGCCCTTCGTGGCCTTCTTCTTTACCCTGCTCTTCGGCATCATGTTCGGGGACCTGGGCCAGGGCCTGGTACTCCTGCTTCTGGGGCTCTTCACCGGGAAGAAGGGGCTGAAGGCCCTGGCGGGCTTCCGGTCCTATTCGACCCCCCTAAGAGCCGTGGTGATAAGTTCCATGGTTATGGGCCTCCTCACGGGCTCGGTCTTTACCAACGAGGATCTCCTGAAGGGCCCTACCAAGGCGGTTACGGGCTTTTTCATGGGCCTCTTCGGCATCCCTGGAGCGGCACCCGAAAAAATTCTCCAGTTAATGCCCGAAAAGGAGAGCATGGACAAGCTCTTCTACTTCTTCGGCTTTACTATCGCCGTGGGGGTGGTGCTTAATTCCATCGGTCTTATCGTTAATATCGTCAACCTTTGGACTCTGAAAAGGCGGGAAAAGGCTCTATTTTCCAAGACCGGTGCTGCGGGGCTCATCCTTTTCTGGTACGCCATCTCCATGGCGGTGCGGATCATGCTGAATACCGGCTCTGCCGGTACCGGGACCTTCGCCTGGTTCGACCTTGTAGGGCTCCTTGTGCCGGTCTTCTGTATCTTTTTCGGGCCGGTCCTCTGGCGGCTCCTCACAGGGAAGCGGCCGGTTCTGGAGGAAGGTCTCATGGTCTTTATTATGGAGGGATTTGTGGAGGTTCTGGAGACGGCCTCCACCTATATCTCCAACACGGTGAGCTTCCTCCGGGTGGGGGCCTTTGCCCTGTCCCATGCGGTGCTCTCCTTTATCGTGTTTACCCTCTCGGGGCTGGTGGCCGGCGCTCCCGTGGGGCCGGTTCTGGCCTTCGTCATCATGATTGTTGGGAACGCCGTGATTATCGCGCTGGAGGGGATGATTGTGGCCATCCAGGTGGTCAGGCTGCAATACTACGAGTTTTTTAGTAAGTTTTTCACCGAAACGGGCGTGGAATACCGCCCCTTTAGGTTCAATAAGACGACATAAGGAGTTTGAGATGAAGCGAAAGGTGATTTTGGTAGTGCTGATTCTTCTGGCCCTGGGCGGCACGGCCTTTGCCCAGGAGGCGGAAGCGGCAGACGGAACGGCGGTGTGGAAGTACTTTGCTGCGGCCCTGGCGGTGGGGCTTTCCTGTATCGCCGGGGGTATTGCGGTGGGTCAGATCGGTTCGGCGGCTATGGGCGCTATGAGCGAGAACCCGGAGCTTTCTGGCAAGGCCCTGCCCTATGCGGGTCTGGCGGAAGGCATCTGCCTCTGGGGATTCCTGGTGGCGCTGCTCATCATAATATTCTGATTTTTGATGGGGTATTTTTTTATCGGCGATGCCGAACTGCTCTCGGCCTTCCACCTGATCGGGGTGGGTGGTGTGGCGGCTTCCAACGCTGAGGAGACCCGAGAGGTCTTTTTGAAGATCACCCGGGGCTGGAACGAGACCGCTGGGACGGTCCTGCCCGAGGCAATCCCCGGCGCCGGGGATTACCGGGTCCTGATCCTCACCGAAGAGGCTGCGGACTGGCTGGGGAGTGATCTGACGGACTGGCAACTTTCGGGCAGGTATCCTCTGGTGGTGGAGATTCCCGGCATTATGGGGCGGCTTGAAGGCCGTAAAACCCTGGTGGATTCCATCAGGGAAGCCATCGGCATACACGTGTAGGTTTTTATGGAAGAATTGCAATCAACGGAAGTGCTGGACCGGGAGATCCTGGAGGACTCGCGGCGGAAGGCTCAGAAGATCCTTAAGGCTGCCGGAGAGTCCGCCGCTTCCGTGGCGAAAACCTGGGAAAAGAAGACCGAAGAGGCCTTGGGGGCTCTTCGGGATCAGTACCGGAGGCGGCTCGAAGCCCAGCGGACGGAGCTTGATGCCCGGCTGCCCCTGGACAAGAAGCGGAGCCGCCTGGACCGGATCGACCGGCTCCTCCACGAGGCCAAGGATGCTTACCTTGCCGGCTTGGGACGGGAGAGAACCTTGGCCCTCCTTGAGGAGGAACTGGCGAAGCGGGCGGTCGAGGCGGTGCCGGAATTCGAGGGCGGGGGCCTCCGGGTCCGTTCCCGACAGCTTTCCGAAGCCGAGATCCGGGGACTCCTTAAAAAGGTTTTGCCTCAGGGAACGCTCAGCAGTCTATCAATCGAAACTGGAGACCGGTTGCCTCTGCCGGGAAAATTCCCCGCTCTGATTATCGAGGGGCCAAGGCTCAGGCTGGCTGTGTCCGCCGACGAGGCCCTGGAATACCTGCTTCGGGACAAGCGGGCGGAACTGGCGGCGGCCCTCCTGGGACCGGGGGCAGAGGAGGCGGTCAATGCTTAAGGGCAGGGTCAGGCGCATATCGGGGCCTATTATCCGGGCCACCGGGCTCGGCGAGGCCGGGCTCTTTGACGTGGTGGAGGTGGGCGACAAGCGTATCATCGGCGAGATCATTCGTCTGGAACGGGACGAGGCAGTGATCCAGGTTTACGAGGACGAGACGGGCCTTAAGATCGGCGCGGAGGCCAATTCCACGGGGCGGCCCCTGTCGGCTCGGCTCGGGCCGGGGCTTGTCGGTACGATCTACGACGGGATTCAGCGGCCCCTGGAAACCCTGTTCAAACGGGACGGGGCGTTTATGGCCTCCGGTAGCCGGGGGGAACCCCTGGACCCGGCCCGTGAATGGGACTTTACGCCTCATGCCTCTCTGGCGGCCAAGCTGGCCGATGGAGAGGCGGTCAAGGCTGCGCCGGGTCTGGTCCTGGGGAGCGTCCAGGAGACCGAGAGCATCAGTTGCAAGATCATGGTTCCCCCGGATACGAGGGGAGGGGTCCTGACCGAACTGATTCCCGCCGGAAAGGTTACCGCCGGAACTATTGCCGCCCGGACCGACGCAGGCGAAGAGATACCCATTGCCCAGTGGTGGCCCGTACGGATTCCCCGGCCCAGCGCGGAGCGGCTTTCGCCGGACGAGCCGCTGATCACGGGTCAGCGGGTCATCGACCTGTTCTTTCCCCTCTCAAAGGGCGGTACGGCGGCCATTCCCGGTGGCTTCGGTACGGGCAAGACTATGACCCAGCATGCGGTGGCTAAGTGGTGTGATGCAGACCTCATCATCTACATCGGCTGCGGGGAGCGGGGCAACGAGATGACCGATGTGCTCACCGAATTCCCCCAGCTCACGGACCCCCGCACGGGGCGTTCTCTCATGGAGCGGACTATCCTGATCGCCAACACGAGCAATATGCCCGTGGCAGCCCGGGAGGTGTCCATCTACACCGGTGTAACCCTGGCGGAGTTTTACCGGGACATGGGTTACCACGTAGCTATCATGGCGGATAGTACCAGCCGTTGGGCCGAGGCCCTGCGGGAGCTTTCGGGCCGCATGGAGGAGATGCCTGCCGAAGAAGGCTTCCCGGCATACCTCCCCACCCGGCTCGCGGAGTTCTACGAGCGTGCCGGCCGGGTCCGCACCCATTCCGGCGGCGAGGGCTCGGTGTCGATTATCGGGGCCGTGTCCCCGCCGGGAGGTGACTTCTCGGAGCCCGTGACCCAGCACACCAAGCGATTCATCCGCTGCTTCTGGGCCCTGGACCGGGACCTGGCCAACGCCCGGCACTACCCGGCTATCTCCTGGATCGACAGTTACAGCGAGTATGCCGACGAGGTCCGGCCCTGGTGGGAAAAGCTCAACCCTCTCTGGAGCCGGGTGCGCCAGGCCGCCCTGGATCTGCTCAAGAAGGAGCAGCGCCTAGCGGAGATCGTGCGGCTCATCGGTCCGGACGCGCTGCCGGACGATCAGCGGCTGGTGCTGATCACCGCAGAGATCGTGAAAAACGGTTTTTTGCAGCAAAATTCTTTTGATGAGCTAGACATGTACTGCGTCCCCGCCAAGCAGGTGCGGCTTTTGGAGCTCATCATGGAATTCCACGAACGGGCGGAGCTCTGCATCAAACTGGGGGCCCCCCTCATGAAGATTACCGCCCTGGCCGGCCAGGGAGAGACTCCTCTGCGGGAGCGGCTTTCCCGGCTCAAGAGTTCTGCGGCCAACGACGATGCCGGAGCCCTGGGGGCCTTTGAGCAGGAGATGCGGGCCGCCTTGCAGGAGCTTGAGCGGAGTTACCGCAGCTAGGGAAGTACTGATTATCGTAAGGTATTTGACTCAGGGTACAGTTTCGCCCCAAGGGGCGTACCCTTCGCAACGAATCAGCGTATCCCAAGGAGGGGTTATAGAATGAAGGGTGTTGAATACCGGGGCCTGACCCGGATAGAGGGGCCGGTGGTCATTACCGGGCGGAGCCGCAATGTGGGCTTTAACGAGGTGGTAGCGGTTTACGACCGGGATGAGGGCCGCCGGTTGGGCCGGGTGGTGGACATGAGCGACGAGTTCACCGCTATCCAGATTTTCGGCAGCAACACGGGGCTTTCCGCAGTGGACAGCCGGGTGGAATTCCTGGGGAAGTCCATGGAACTGCGAGTGGGTCCGGGGCTTCTGGGGCGGATATTCAACGGCCTGGGGGAACCTATCGACGGCTACGGGGATATTATCTCCTCAACCTGCCTGGACGTGAACGGTCTGCCCATCAACCCCTACGCCCGGCTCTACCCCAGAGACTTTATCCAGACCGGTATCTCTGCCATCGATGGCATGAATACCCTGATCCGGGGCCAGAAACTACCGATTTTCTCGGGGAACGGGCTCCCCCACAACAAGCTGGCCGCCCAGATTGTCCGGCAGGCCAAGATTATTAACGCAAGCGAGTCCTCAGAGCCCTTCGTGGTGGTCTTCTGCGCTATGGGGGTCAAATACGATGTGGCCCGCTTCTTCCTGGACGATTTTGAGAAGTCCGGGGTCCTGGCTAACGTGGTAGTCTTTTTGTCCTTGGCCGACGCTCCGAGCCTGGAACGCCTGGTGGCCCCCCGCTGCGCCCTTACGGCCGCCGAGTACCTGGCCTACGAACGAAACATGCACGTCCTGGTGGTGATGACCGACATGACCAACTACTGCGAAGCCCTTCGGGAGGTGTCCAGCATCCGGGGCGAGGTGCCCAGCCGCAAAGGCTATCCCGGCTACCTCTACAGCGATCTGGCGAGCCTCTATGAACGGGCCGGCAAGATCAGCGGCTCCACGGGCTCCATCACCCAGATACCCATCCTTACCATGCCCAACGACGACATCAGCCACCCCATACCGGACCTTTCGGGCTACATCACCGAGGGCCAGATCGTGCTGGACCGGGAACTGACCCAGCGGGGAATCTATCCACCGGTGGCCGGCCTTCCAAGCCTGTCCCGGCTCATGAAGGATGGCATCGGCCAAGGCATGACCCGGGAGGATCACAAGGATGTGTCCAGCCAGCTTTTTGCCGCCTATTCCCGGGTCAAGTCCGTGCGAAATCTGGCCTCCATCATCGGCGAGGAAGAGCTTTCCGAGGGGGACCGGCGCTACCTCAGCTTTGGGGAGAGCTTTGAACAGCGCTTCCTCTCCCAGGGGGATACGGAAAACCGGGACATCGGGCAGACCCTGGACCTGGGCTGGAGCTTGCTGCGGGAGCTCCCCCGGGAAGACTTGTTGCGGATTAACCCGGTCTTTATCGGGAAGTACCTGGATGGCGGCGCGGAGGAAAGGCCGAATAGGCTGCAATAGAGGGATAGATGGCGTTTGGGGTTTCTGTTCCTGCTGAGAGCGGTGGATTGTTCGAGGGTTTGCTAAAAAAGTAAGCGGGCGAGGCCGGTTGCGGCTTCGCCTTCTTTGTTTGGGGGATTAGGCCAAAGGAAGCGCCTCACGCGGGGGCGCGGGTACAGCGTTACCTGGTATAGAGACGGCTGTCTCCGTGTCAGAGCGCGCCCGCTCCGTCCCAGAGGGGGAGCGCTCCGTGCCGGAGGGGGAGCGCTCCGTGCCGGAGGGGGAGCGCTCCGTGCCGGAGAGGGACCGCTCCGTGTCAGAGGGGGACCGCTCCGTATCAGAGCGCGCCCGCTCCGTACCGGAGGGGGGCCGCTCCGTGTCAGAGTGCGCCCCCTCCGTGTCAGAGTGCGCCTGCTCCGTACCGGAGGGGGGCCCTAGGGAGATATATTGAAAATCCGCCTAAAGAATGCCGCGATTGAGTTCCAGAGGCGGCGGAAGAAACCAGGGTTCCTGAGCTTGCAGATTTCCCGGCTGGCCTTGGAGATCTCATCATCATTCAGGTCCTGGCGGTAGAGATTCTCTTCCACCTCGTACTCCAGCCGGGAGAGCTTTTCCGGCAGGTCCACGATGACCGCGCTGATGGTCTTCCAGCCCAGGGATTTGGCCGCCGCAAGCCGCCTGCCCCCGGCGATGAGCTCGTTCTGCTTGCTGAGGGTGATGGGGCTGATCTGGCCCAGCCGCTTCATGCTCTCTGCCAGGGCCCCAAGGTCCCCCATGTCCTTGCGGATACGCTTCCGCACTTTGATGTCTTCAACCGGTATCTGCATAACCGTCCCCTATTCCAAAAAGGGATTGTATTCGGGAATGTCCAGGCCGTAATCCGCGAGGTCCTCCGGGGTGACCGTGGTACCGGCTCCGGTCTCGGTCTCGGGGACCGGCGCGTTAAAGCCGGGGAGCAGATCCAGGTTAAGTACCGGCATCCGAAAATCCGAAAGGTAATCCGCAGGGTCAAAGATCACGGCATCCCGGTAGGGGTTGCGGTTCGTGGAGGGCGTAAGGGGGTGCACCGCCTGGTGGGTCTCGCAGTAGACCGTGGGCTGGGTCCCCTCCAGGAAGCTCAGGGTTACGCCGCTGGGACAGGCCGCAGTCCTGAGCTGCCCTGTCTCGGCACAGACCGTCATATCCACCACCCCCGAGGCGGGGCGGACAAAATCCCTTGCCGGGAGCCCCTGGTGGATTTCCCGCATGAAATCCGCCCAGACCGGCCCTGCCAGGGTGGAGCCCGTCAGGGTCTTCCCCAGGGAATTCCCCGGCAGGTCAAAGCCGAACCAGACCGCCGTGGTGTAATAGGCCGAATAGCCCACGGTCCAGGCGTCGGACCAGTTCTGAGGGGTCCCGGTCTTACCCGCCATAGGCATACGGTAGCTCTTATCCTCCGCATCCCGGAAGACGAACTTGGAGGTTTGCCCCGAGGGATTGTAGAGGGTACCCACTTCTACGGTCTTTTTGAGCATGCTGGTCATCACGTAGGCGTTCTGGGGGCTGATTACCTGAATAGCGTCCCCCAGGCGCCGCTGTCTTTCCCGGAGGTCCCGCTCCACGTCCACCACGATCCGGCCGTTACGGTCCTCAATAGAACGGATGGCGATGGGGCTCACTTCCTGGCCCTGGTTGGCAAAGATCGCGAAAGCCCGGGCCATCTGGAGAGGGGACACCGCGATGATGCCCAGGGCCAGGGGATAGACCCGTGTAAAGGTCCGCCGCTTCTCGTCCGGGTCGGTGATTCCTAGCAGGGCGGAGGCCCGGTCAATGGCGGCGTCAAAACCGATGCCGTCCAGGACCTTTACGGAGACCACGTTCATGGAATTTGCCAGGGCATAGTATATCAGCGTCGGCCCCCTCCAGGCGCCTTCAAAATTCAGGGGCACGTAGGGGGTACCGTCCTCGTTATAGAAGACGTGGGGCTGGTCGTAGACCATGGTCGCGGGGGTGAATTTCCGGGAATCAATGGCCGCCGAATAGTAGAGGGGTTTGAAGGCGCTACCCGGCTGTATCTTCGCTTGGCTGGCCCGGATCAACTGGTTCGATTCATCGTACCTGGAGCCCCCGATGATAGCCTTGATGTAGCCCGTCTCATTCTCCAGGCTGATCATGGCCCCCTCCACCACGTTCTGTTCCGTGCTGCGCTGGAGGTCCGCATAGGCGGAATTGGTCATGGGCTTGAGGTCTTGGATGCCGAAGAGCAGGGCCGCCATGTCCACGACCGGGTTAATCACCCGGGTATACCGGGACATAGCCCGGGACTCGTTCTGCCCCGCCGACACATTGTGTATACCGCTAAGGTTAAAGAGGAGGGCCAGGAGCTCTGTGATGGGAACATAGGTCCGGGTGGCCACGGTTAGCCGGGTATTCCGGGTGGCCGCATACTCCCGGTTCGCCCTGGCGATCCCCTCGTCCATGAGCTTTTGGGCCGTTTCCTGGAAGCCCAGGTCCAGGGTGGTCTGTACCGTGTAACCGTCCCGGTAATAGTCCATGGCGCCGTACATCATGCTATCCAGTTCCCGGCGCACATACTCGCTGAACCAGGGGGCGGCGTCCGTCCGGTCGTAATAGGCCGCAGTGGAAGCCCGGGTATAATCGTAGTTGTCCCAGTATTCGTTGAAGGAAACCTCCGCTTCTTCGCCGGTAACGTAGCCCAGATCGATCATCTTCTCCAGCACGTACCGCTGCCGGTCCATAGCTTCGTTGGGATTGTTCAGAGGATTGTAACGGCTGGGGCTGGAAAGCTGGACCACCAGGACCGCCGATTCCGCCAGGCTGATCTCCCGGGCGCTGTGGCCGAAGAAGTATTTGCTGGCCGCCTCCACACCGTAGGTCCCGGGCCCCATGTACATATAGTTCAGGTACATCTCCAGGATTTCGTCTTTGGTGTAACGCCGTTCCATTTGAAAGGACCACCAGAGCTCTACCAGTTTCCGTGTCAGGCTGATGTCGGTCCGGTCCGCGTAGAGGGTCCCGGCCACCTGCTGGGTGATGGTGGAGCCGCCCCCCAGGCTCTGCCCCGTGACCATCCCAAAGGCCGCCCGGGCAACTCCCCGGAAGCTGAACCCCTTGTGCTCATAGAATTCCGGGTCCTCCCGGGCCAGCACCGCGTAGATCAGGTGCCGGGGAAGCTCGCCCAGGGAGATCAGTTCCCGCTTTTCATCGGCGGAAAACTCGGTAATCAGATTCCCGTGGATGTCCAGGATCCGGGTCGGCAGGGCGGGGATAATTTGTTCCCAGTTTTCCTGGTTTTTGATATTTTCCGTCTCCGCCAAAACACGCCCCAGGACGGCCCCAAAGCCCAGGCAGAGGATCAGCGTCAATCCGGCAAAAACACCAACAGATACACGGCCCTTCTTCACAGCTGGAGTATACCTGCTCTTGAAGATTTGGGGAAGCCCTCTCAACTGCTTCATGCCCGCCTCGCGCCTTTCGAGCAAGTTCAGAACAGCTCCTCCGGTTACTTTTTGCAATGAGGCGCTTCGGCCCGTTTCCCGTCACTTGACAAGGCAGGGTCTCCTAGGTTATAGTATAAGTATGGATATCCATATTTATACCGACGGGGGCTGCTCGGGGAATCCCGGCCCCGGAGGCTGGGCTTATCTGATCATCCGGCGGCATGGGGCCAAGGACTCCAATGCCGAGATTCTCGTTGAAAAATGGGGCGCCGAACGGGACACCACCAATAACCGCATGGAACTCAAGGCGGTTATTGCGGCCCTCAAGATGCTTCACAGGCGGAATATCAAACCTACAATAGTCCATATCTTTACCGATTCCCAGTATGTCCAGAAGGGCATGACCACGTGGCTTCCGGTCTGGCAGGAGAACAACTGGCGGACCAGCGACCGGAAGCCTGTAAAGAACCAGGAGCTTTGGACGGCGCTGGATGAGGCCGCTTCCCGCTTCAAGATAGACTGGCAATGGGTTAAGGGCCACGACGGTAATACCTTCAACGAGCGCTGCGACGAACTCACCCAACGGGCCGTTGCCTCTCTAGGTTGAGGCGGGATCTGCGAAGGCCTTTTTCAGGCACTCCGCCACGGCAGCCGCCTCCTCCCGGGTCAGGGTGATCCCCTTGCTCATCTTTTCGTGGTTTGGCGACCACTCCCGAAGGTCAAACTTGGGGGCCCGGCCGTTCCAGGCCACCATGTTTAGTTCCTTGCGCCAGCCGCTCTTTTCCTCCGAAATGACGCCGCAGTGTTTGGTGATTTCAAAGCTGATGTCGGACATAAAAACCTCTTTCTCTCTAAGATACCGGCTCCGGTCCAACGGACCAGAATTTCCTTTGTAACTTTTACTAAGAAGCCGATTATATAATATATATGGTGTGAATGTGTCATGTTGCTTTGGTTTTGGTGAAAAAAAAGAAAAAACGAAGCTACATGGCCAAGGGAGGAGTCATCAATGAAAAAGCGTTATCTGTTGCCGGCCCTTATGGGGCTCTTGGCTGTTTTTTTGGTAGTATCCTGCACGAGCACTCCCCCGCCAGGGGAAGCGGCGCCGCCCGTAGAAACGCCCGCCCCGCCGCCGGCCGCGCCGGTTCCTAGCCCAGCCGTCCCGGAGACGCCACCGGCGCCAACCCAGCCACCGGCGCCACCCCCTGCGCCAACCCAGCCGCCTGAGCCGGCGGCGGCGCCGGCTCAGACCGAGGCGGAATCCCTCCTGGACCAGATGGCCCAGGCCCGGGAGGATGCTCTGGCCGCCGGAGCCGGAGCGCGTTTGCCGGACCATCTTGCCGGGGCCGATGAGGCGGCGGCGGAAGCCCGGGCCGCTTTTGACGGCAAGGATTACGAGGAAGCCCGGGACAAGGCCGGGCGGGCCGGGGAGCTCTACCGGATCCTCGGCGTCCTGGCCCAGGCCGGAGCGGCCCGGGATGAGATCCAGGAAAAGGGTTTTGAGGGCTACGATCCCGAAGGCATTGCCCAGGGGGCCGCCGCCCATAACGCCGCCCTAGCGGCCTATGAGGCCGGTTCCCTTGACGAGGCCCGGGACAAAGCCGGGGAGGCGCTCCAACGCTACCGCCAGGCCCTGGATACGGCCTGGAAGACCTATGCCGGGGAACGCCGGGCTGCGGCGGACGAAGAACGGCAAAAGGCCCTGGACCTCAAGGCCGATGTGGCCGTCAAGGCCGATTTTAACGAGGCCGGCGGATTCTACACCCAGGCCGGGGCCGCCTACGAAGCGGGAGACTATTCCCAGGCCGTAGACGCCTATATAGAGGCGGAGTACCGCTTTACCGCCACGGCGGCCATTGCCGAGGAGAAACGCCGCCAGGCCCAGGAGGCTATCCGGGTGGCGGAAGAACGGACCGCCGCCAGCGAAGAGACCCTGAAAAACGCCGAAGCCGCCCTGGCCGGTGAAGAAGGAGGAGCAGAATGAAACGCAGCGTATCCCTTATAGTATTGGTTTTGATCATCGCCGGAGCCGGGACCGTCCTGGCCGAGCCTCCTGCGGAGGAGCTTGGCTACCTCTGGTCCCTGGATCCCGGCAACGGGGGGGATAACTTCTATTTTATTCCCCTGCTTACCCTGGCTGCTGCGGCCTCCACCGATGCCCCGGTACAGGTTCCCGGCAGCATCCGCAATAATCAGTATTTTCTGGAAAGCCTCAGGCTGACCAGGCTTGCCCAGGATAGCTTTGCAGAAGGGGATTACGACACCTCCACGCAATATGCGGCCCTGGCGGTTGAGCAAGCCAGGCTTTCGGACGAATACGTGGCCCGGCAGCTCAAGGTCAAGGAGACCGACGACGCCATCATGGCCGCCCATTCCCGGATAAGCTGGGCCCAATTGGTAGAGGTCCCAAGCCGCTATCCCCGGCAATACGAAGAAGCCCATACCGCTTACGACAATGCGCTGGTTCAGCGGGATGAGGAAAGCTGGGACGATGCCATCAGTTCGGCGAAACAGGTCCTGGCGGCTCTGGCGGGGCTGGCCGAGCCGGCCGCCGAGCCGGCCGCCGAGCCGGGTGAGGCGGCCCCCCTGCCGGCCCAGTACACGGTCCGGCCCTGGGCGCTGACCCGGGACTGTCTCTGGAACATTGCCGGCCGGGATTGGGCCTACGGGGACTCCCGCCAGTGGCAGCTCCTCTACGAGGCCAACCGTTTACGGCTGCCCGACCCCAATAACCCGGACCTGATCCACCCCGGTTTCGTGCTGGAGATCCCCAGCATCCGGGGGGAAGCCCGGACCGGTATGTGGGAGGACGGCGTGACCTATGTTCCGCTGGATTGAGGCGGCCCTGGCCTGACACGGGGCGCGCTTTACCTGTGGCGGGTAACGCTTTACCCGTGGCGGGTCACGCTTTACCCGTGGCGGGTAACGCCTTACCTGTGGCGGGTAACGCCTTACCTGTGGCGGGTAACGGCGTCTCTGAGGCGGGCACAACCGTGTCCCAGGGCCTTAGGGCCCCAGCCGGCATCAGACGCAAAAAGGGCGGCCCCGACCATCCGGCAAAGCCGGATGGTAAGGCCGCCCGCTCGTCTCATAGTGTAGTTTGTGCAATCCGGTAGGATTGTGCAATCCGGTAGGATTGCAGGCAAACTACCAGTTACTGTTTCTTAAAGCTCATCTCAGACATAGTCAGCGTCTTGCCGTCAGATGCAATAACTGCCTCAATGCTGCCTGCTGACTCCGCCCACGCACTCCCATTCCAGGCATGGGTCAGCGTTAACGTGGTCCCCGAATAGGTACCCTTCTGTACTTCCAATGATCCCATGGACATGACCCATGTATTGGGCGCGGTAACCACGAGCTTGTAAGCGCCGGCGGGGGGACTATTCCCCTCACCGGCCTCACTCAGCCAGGTTCCGACGAGCGGATCCCCGCCGCAGCCCGTCAGCGCCAGCGCGAATACCAGCGCGAGGGTTACGGCCGTAACCTTCGCCAGCATTCCCAGAAACAAAAACTTGTTTTTCTTCATCTTGACCTCCTTATGGATGTAAGATGTATACTCAAAGCCCCGCCCCACAGCCGGAACCGCGCAACGCGCGGCTGATTGCGACATCAAAGCCGTGGTGGCGGGGACTTAAAGCCAAAATCAACAACCTCGCCCTGAAGGGCTCAGCGGTGCCGCTGAAGAGCTCAGCGGTGCCGCCAAAGAGCCCAGCGGTGCCGCCAAAGGGCCCAGCGGTGCCGCCAAAGAGCTCAGCGGTGCCGCCAAAGGGCTCAGCGGTGCCGCCAAAGAGCCCAGCGGTGCCGCCAAAGAGCTCAGCGGTACCGCCAAAG
>JAITON010000089.1 GCA_031289935.1 Treponema sp. | reverse complement strand
TCCGGTCCTCCAGCTTACCCTCCCGGAGCATGGTCCGGAACTTTTCCCGGGTAGCGTTGGTCTTGGTCTCTGCCGCCGCCTCCACCGGCTGCTCCGGCTCCTGGAGGGCATCGTCAGTCTCAGATTCCTGGGGAGACCGCTTTATGGGGATGCCTACCTGGATGGCGGTTCCCATGATGCCCGGCCCATTGCTACCCCCCGGCGTAATAGAGAAGGAGCCCACGGGCCGTACCACCGGTCCAGGTTTCTGGGTTGAAGGTTTTTTGCCCGGCAGGAGCAGGTCCAAAAGATCTTCCTCGGCCCGCTTTTTCGCCTCGGAGTTCACCGACTCCTGCATCTCCTCCTTGACCATCTGGACCCCGGCAGCCATCAAGTCCCGAATCATGGACTCCACATCCCGGCCCACATAACCCACCTCGGTATACTTGGTGGCCTCCACCTTGATAAAAGGGGAACCCGTAAGCTTGGCCAGCCTCCGGGCAATTTCGGTTTTCCCCACCCCCGTGGGACCTATCATGAGGATATTCTTGGGGGTGATGTCCTCCCGCGTTTCCTGTTCCAGCTTGAGCCGCCGGGTCCGATTCCGTAAAGCCACAGCCACGGCCCGCTTGGCCTTTTTCTGACCGACGATATACTTGTCCAGTTCCACCACGATTTCTCTAGGCGAAAGTTCATCGGCGTTCTTTTTTTCCGCCATTATGCAAGCTCCTCTACCACAATGGTATTGTTGGTATATATGCAGATTTGCCCTGCGATCTTTAGGCTCCGCTCAGCAATCTCCCGGGCGGAAAACTCGCTCCCGTCCAGGTATGCCCGGGCCGCAGCCTGGGCGAAGTTCCCCCCGGAACCGATGGCGATGGCGTCAAACTCAGGCTCCACCACATCTCCCGTGCCCGAAAGCAGGAGAGTAGTCCCTTTGTCGGCCACCAGGAGCATGGCCTCCAGTTTCCGGAGCACCCGGTCGGTGCGCCAGTCCTTGGTCAGCTCTACCGCCGCCCGGGTCAGGTCCCCGGAATACTCCTTGAGCTTTTCCTCAAAGCGGTCAAAGAGGGTAAATGCGTCGGCAGTGGCCCCTGCAAAGCCGCAGAGAACCTTCCCGTCGTAGGTCCGCCTAACCTTACGAGCGTTGTTCTTCATCACCGTTTCCCCAAAGGTGACCTGACCGTCCCCGGCCATAGCCACCTTGCCGTCCCGCCTGACCGCCAGAACGGTGGTACTGCGAAAAAACCGTTCACTCATACTATTGCTCCTTTCCCACGATATGACGATCACCGTGGGGATGCGATTCTGAATAGACCCGTTTTAACCCTTCAATATCCACATGGGTATAGCGCTGAGTAGTAGAGAGACTGGCGTGCCCCAGGAGTTCCTGTACCACCCGCACATCACAGCCTGAATTGACCAAATGTGTAGCAAAACTGTGCCGAAATGCGTGGGGGTGTACCTTCTTGGGCAACACCGACTGGCCGGCATACTGGGCGATAATCCAGCGCAGACCCGATACCGAAAGAGCCCTCCCCTTGCGGCTGATAAAGAGCTTGTTCGTGGGATGCTCCGCCGGAATAGTACTGTTTCTATAGGGCAACCACTCGGCCAAGACGGTCCGGCATTCCTCAGAAAAGAAGATCCTCCGCTCTTTGTTTCCTTTGCCGACCACCCGGGCCCCCCGCAAATCTTTTTCTATGGCATCCGCCTCAAGGGATACGACTTCGGATATGCGGAGGCCCGCAGAATACATCACCATGATGATGGCCTTGTCCCGAGGAGGCCAGAGAATATGGGCGGTATCTGGAAGGTCCGCAAAGCCCGCCATCTCCTCCTCCCAGAGAAAGACCGGCAAGTTTCTGGCAGTTCGTAAGTTCCGCAGGAGTTCCGTGGGATCGTCTTTTCGTAGTTCCGATACCATGAGCCAGTGGTAGAAACCCCGGAGGGAAGATAGAGCCCGATTCACGCTGACTGAGGCTATGCCATCAAAACTCAGGTCCCCGATAAAGCCCCGGACTTCAGCGGCACCGGCCTTGACAGGGTCCAAGGAGATGTTTTCGCAGTA
Organism: Treponema sp.; assembly: GCA_031289935.1. Lineage (GTDB taxonomy): Bacteria > Spirochaetota > Spirochaetia > Treponematales > Breznakiellaceae > JAITON01. The sequence continues at coordinate 18,068 of JAITON010000089.1, read as the reverse complement.
ATCCTCAAAGCGGCGCAGGTCGCTCCCGTAGGCTTGGAGGGTCCGATCGGAAACGCCCCGGACTGAGCGCAGGTAGACGAGATAGTCCCTGATTTTTTCCGTCCTAGCTAAGTTAGCAAAATCACTGTTCATCATCAAACCGAACTTCCTCCCCATATATCTCAGAGTGCAGATAATCACATTCGGGATTGATACAAGATTTGTAGTAACCGTTTCGCTTATCGTATTTTTCCACCAGGAACCGATCGCACTTGGGACAGTTCTGGGAAGTCGGCTTAAAGTGGCTGATAAAATCACATTCAGGGTAATTGGTACAGCCGTAGAATTCCTTGCCCCGGCCCCGCGTCTTCCGGGCCACGATATCGCCGCCGCACTTGGGGCACTTGGCCAAAGGAATCGACCGGGTGTTCCGGCACTCGGGGAAGCCCGAACAGGCAAGGAAAAATCCGAAGCGCCCCAGTTTTTTGACCATAGACTTGCCGCATTTCTCGCATACCTGATCCGTGGGCTCATCAAGGTTGCCCTTAAAACTCTCCAGGCTTTTCCCCACTTCATCCACCTGCTCCTTAAAGGGGTCCCAGAATTCCCGAATCATATCAGGCCATTTGATCTGATTCTCCTCCACCTCATCCAGCTTGGTCTCCATGGCTGCAGTAAAGGCCGTATCCATTACCCCGGGGAAGTATTCGCTGAGCATACCGGAGATCATCTTGCCCAGGATCGTGGGAACCAACTGTTTGTTGGAACGAGTCACATAGTAACGGTCCAGGAGTACCGATATGATGGGCGCGTAGGTCGATGGCCGACCGATGCCCTTCTCTTCCAGGGTTTTGATGATGGTGGCATCGGTAAAACGAGACGGCCCATGGGTAAAATGTTGTTCTGCACGGAAGGCATCCATTTTCACCGGATCCCCCATCTTAAGGTTCGGGTAAGGATTTCCCTTCTCCTCCTTGGAAGCCAGCAGCTTCATCACCTTGTAGAAGCCCTTGACCACTACCTTGGTGCCCGAAACCCGGAAAATACCCTCTCCGGCCTTGATGTCGACGCTTACGGTCTTGGTCCTGGCGGGGTTCATCTGGCTCGCCACAAAACGTTCCCAGATAATAGCGTAGAGTTTCTGCTGATCCTTGTTCAGGTATTCTTTGAGGTAATCTGGAGTATGGCTCACATAGGTGGGCCGGATCGCTTCGTGAGCGTCCTGAGCCTTCTTCTCCACGACATACTCAACCGGCCTTTCGGGAAGTTCCCCGGCATAGTTCTTGCCGATCCATTCTCGAACCTCCTCCAGGGCCGACTGGGAAATGCGTACCGAATCGGTACGCATATAGGTGATAAGCCCCACACGGGACGCCTGAGCCTCATCGGAGCCGAGGCTGACCCCCTCGTAAAGCTGCTGTGCGATCTGCATGGTTTTCCGGCTCGTAAAGCCCAGCCGATTCGCCGCAGTCTGCTGGAGCTGTGAGGTGGTAAGGGGAGGCCGGGACTTGATCGTCTTTTCGGTCTCCCGAATCTCCGCCACCACACAATCAGCCTTGAGAACCTGCTCCTTGAGGGCATTGACAGCGGCCTCGTTCTTGAGCTCGGGCTTGGCCCCCTGCCAGAGCACTAATTGTGCGGTGTAGAGACTTTTCCCAGAGCGGAAATCGGCGTCCAGAGTCCAGTACTCCTCGGGGATAAAGGACTCAACCTCCTTTTCCCGATCGCAGAGGAGTCTTAGGGCCACAGACTGAACCCGTCCTGCGGAAAGACCATTTTTCACCTTTTTCCAGAGCAGGGGCGAAAGATTGTAGCCCACTAAGCGATCCAGAACACGCCGGGCCTTTTGGGCATTCACCTTGTCCTCGTCAATAGTCCCCGGATGGGCCACTGCGTTCCGGATAGCCGTGGGAGTTATCTCGTTAAAACTGATCCGTTTGATAGGCACCGTACTGTCCCGTGCAGTAATGGCGTTCCTAAGGTGCCATGCGATGGCCTCCCCTTCCCGGTCGTTATCACTGGCCAGTAATACGGTCTCCGCCTTTTTCGCGTCCCCCTGGAGTTCCTTGAGGAGCTTTGCCCGACCCCGGACCGTAATGTACTCGGGCTCAAAATTATGATCCAGGTCGATAGCAAGCCGGGACTTGGGAAGGTCAATGAGGTGCCCCATGGAGGCCTTTACCGTGTAAGATGGTCCCAAGTACTTCTCGATAGTCTTCGCTTTGGCTGGTGATTCCACAATCACCAGGATCTTTTTCTGGAACTCCGTCTTGGCTCTCTTTATTTTTGCTGCCATGCCGTTCCTCCCATTGAATCCACTGCCATACCCCAATCCTCCAGAATGGGGCCGATACCGGAAATAACCCGTCCACCGTCATTGGCCAAGGCCGCTGTCCCCGCTCCCCGGGGAGAGACTAGCCCCGCCTGGGCTATCCAAACATCCCGGCCCAGGTCCAGTGCAAATTGAGCGGTAATCAGAGCCCCGGATTTTTCCGGAGCCTCCACCACCACCGTCGTCCGACCCAGCCCTGCTATAATACGGTTCCGAGCAGGAAAATTCCACCTATAGGGCGGCGTCATTGGGGGATACTCGCTCAGGAGCACCCCACCCGACTCCAGAATCCTACGGGCCAGGGCCCGGTTCGAGGCGGGGTAAACATTTCCCAGCCCTGATCCCAGGACCGCCACCGTAGCCCCGCCGCCCTCAATGTTCCCCCGGTGGGCCAGGGCATCAATCCCCAGGGCCAGGCCCGAAACCACAGGAATTCCCGCCTCTCCCAAGGCCTTGCCAAAGGCATAGGCCTGGGTGGCCGCCATGCCCGTGGGCTTTCTGGTTCCCACCACCGCTGCCATGGTCCGTTCCGGGTCTGGGAGCCTGCCCCGGTAGAAGAGGACCGCCGGGGGGTCGTAGAGTTCCCGAAGCAATGGCGGATAACGCTCCTCCCCATAGTGGAGCCAACTGATTCCCAAGGAGTCTGCGGTCATGGTGTCCTGCTCGGCCCCTCGGCGCAGTTCGTCAAAATCCCCCAAGTAGTAAGCGGCAAGATCATCTTCTCCCCTACAGCGGCGGAGCAGGTCTATTTTATCGACCGCCCGGAGCCCATCCATCCTGGCGAGCATCAAGTCCAAGAGGCCCCGTCTACCATCCATAGTATATATCCATCACATATTGCCGATTCTGTTCGGCCTCGGCCCGTTTATCTTTATCCCTGGTAATGGAAAGGATACGGTCATACTGGCCGATGGTCGCCTCGTACTGGCCGGTCATATAATAGGCCCGGGCCAGGACAAACATACCGTCCACATTATTAACCGTCAGCTCCTGATACCGCTCCAGTTGGGGAATAGCATCCTCCGGCCGACCAAGCTCAAAGACATAGAGCACCCCCAATGCGTAGTGGGGCTTGGAATAGGTCTCATTCATGGCGATGGACCGGAGGTATGCGTCCTCGGCTAGGGCGTAGTAGCGTTCCCGCTCCCGGTCTCCGGTCTCGCTGAAATCCAATTTGCTCTTGGCCACCATGGTCGCAGAAATCCCCGTCATATAAGGCAGGGACACATCCTCGGGCGCATAGGAGATGGCCCGTTCCAGAGCATCCAAGGCCTCGTTGTGAAGCCCCCGGTCCTGGAGCCGTGTGGCCAGAATCTTCCAATAGACCCCGGTCTGGGCGGACATCTTGACAAAGCCTTCAATCTCCCCCTCGTAGAGGCTGATGGCCTCCCGAAGCATCTCAATTGTCTGGGGAGTCCCCCCGTTACCCAATTCAGCAATCCGGACAGCCAGATCGTTCTTAGTCCGGTATTGCAGGTAACTGTAAAGGGCTACACCGCCAGAAACCAGAATTAGGAGGACTACGATGCCGATAACCAGTTCCTTCCGTATTTTCATATTATTCTCCCGGCAAACTCGGCTGATTCTGGTAACGCTTCAACTTGGGAAGATAGCGCCGATGATTTTCCCGGAGCATAGAATTATCCACATGAGTATATATCTGGGTGGTGGATAGATCCGCATGGCCCAGCAGTTCCTGTACTGACCGGAGGTCCGCACCCCCGGCCAGCATCTCGGTGGCAAAACTGTGGCGCAGGCTGTGGAGCCGGGAGCTCATACCCACCTGACCCGTAATCTCCGCATAGTTCTTCCAGATCCCCTTTCGGGAAAGCCGTTTTCCCGTCCTCCCGATAAAGAGGGCCGGGCTCCGTCGGGCGCCCGTCAGTATTGGCCGGACCTCCTCCAGGTAGCGCTTGAGCCAGACCTCAGCTTCGGTGCCGAAGAGCACCAGCCGTTCCTTGCTGCCCTTACCCTGCACCCGGGCAATCCCTTCGGAAAAGAAGAGGTCTTCCAGGTTCAGGGCTACCGCTTCGGAGACCCGGAGCCCCGAGGAGTAGATCAACTCAAAGATCGCCCGATCCCGAATCCCCATGGGCATCGTAGTATCCACGGCATTGAGCATCTCGTCCACCAGTTCCCGAGGATAGACTGAGGGCAATCGTACGCTATGCCGGGGAGACTCCAAGATGGCGGCGGGATTATCCCGACGGATACCCTCATTCATCACGAAGTTGTAGAAGGACCTGAGGGCCGATATCGCCTTGGCCACCGACCGGGAATCAATGCCGTTCCCTTGGTGGCGGAAGTCGAGGTAGCGTACCAGGCAAGGCGAATCCGCCTCCGCCGCCACAACATGCTCCGATGCCGCCCATTCCAGGAAGCGACCGATTTCGAAGCAGTAAGTCTCTGCCGTCAGGGATGCCCGTCGCTCCACCGCGATGAGATGGGATCGATAGTTCTTCAGGGAAATCTGTTCAGCCGCCAATTTTCGCTTCCTTACCGCCTTCAACACTGAACTTCCGTTCCCGGATAAAAGTGGGAATGTCCAGATCGTCTTCCCGGAAACCGCTCCGCTGATTAAACCCACTTCGGGAAGGGCTGGTAAACCGATCCCATTGCTGTATGTCGATAAAATCGTCCTTGCTTTTCTTAGTGGTTTCCACCTCCGGAATTTGCTGCATCCTGATGTTTTCCGAGAGGAATCCCGTGGCGATCATCGTTACCTGGAGCTTATCCCCCAGGGACGGGTCATCGGTATTACCGACAATGACCATGGCCTCAGGGTCGGCATTCCGAGTGATGTAATCCATCACTTCCTGAAATTCCGTCAAGGTAATGTCGCTGCCGACCACGTTGACTAGGATATGCTTGGCCCCTTCAACGTTGCATTCCTCCAGTAGAGGGTTTTCCATGGCATTGGCAGCGGCCAGCTCCGCCCGGCCATCTCCGATTCCAAAACCGATGCCCATGTGGGCATCTCCCTGATCCCGCATGGTAGTTTCCACATCAGCAAAGTCGATGTTGATGAGGCCTGTACCGGTGATCAGGTCGGAAATACCTTGGACCCCCTGGCGGAGTATGTCGTCGGCCATGATAAAGGCCTCTTTAATTGAGGTTTTCCGGTTGACAATCTTGAAAAGATTCTCGTTGGGAATGACGATAAGGGTGTCCACAGCCTCCCGCATCTTGGCGATACCTTCCTCGGCCAGACGCATCTTCTTCATGCCTTCTACCGCAAAAGGCTTGGTCACCACGCCCACGGTCAGGGCACCACATTCCCGAGCAACTTGAGCGATAACCGGCGCTGAACCGGTGCCTGTCCCCCCACCCATGCCCGCGGTGATAAATACCATATCCGCCCCCTTTAAGGCGTTGGCGATCATTTCCCGATCCTCCATGGCCGCCTGCTCACCCACATCGGGTTTGCCCCCGGCCCCCAGTCCCTTGGTCAGCTTTGAGCCGATAGGCAGCTTGAGCGATGCCTTGCACTGGTTCAGGGCCTGCACGTCCGTATTGGCCGCGATAAAGCTCACCCCCTGGACGCCGCTTTCAATCATCCGGTTAACTGCATTGGATCCACCGCCACCTGCGCCAATCACCTTGATAACCGTGAGGCTCGGACTTGAGCCCTGCCCTTCAAGAATTTCGATGTTCATAAATCCCCCCCAATATTTTATAAATAACGGAATCCCGCTTTTACAGTAACACTGCGTTGCGCCGTTAATTAATTCGCTTAAAAGGTCTCCTTCCTAATCCAGTTAACGATACGTTTAAACACAGACGGATCCTCCACTTCTGCAACTGCCCTGGAGGCTCCGCCGAAAGCCCTCCGCTCCCGTTCGTCCCCTTCCAGCACCAGCCCCACAGCCGTAGCATATTCAGGCTTACGATATTCCTCTACGAGGCCGCCCATGGGCAGAGGTATGCCGATACGAACCGGTAGCCTGAACAGGTGGGAAGCCAGCTCCGGGGCCCCCAAAAGCTGGGCGCCCCCACCGGTGAGCACGATCCCCCCGCCCAGAGGCCGGGTCAGGGAAAGTTTATCTAGCCGATCCTTGACTATACCGAATATCTCTTCCATCCGAGGTCTGACAATCTGCATAATTTGTGAACGAGGAATAGAGACCGGTGGCCTCCCACCCATTCCCGAGACGATCACCGACTCGTTTCCTTCCAAAAGATCCTCCCAGCAGCAGCCAGCACTCTTCTTGACCCCCTCTGCGGCGTCAAAGGAGATACTCTTGACTATGGAGATATCACTAGTTACCTGGTTTCCCCCCACAGGAATGGTGCTGGTGGAATATGGCGCTCCCTGAAAATAGACCAGCACATCCGTGGTACCTCCTCCCAGATCGATAACGGCGACCCCCAATTCCTTTTCCTCCTCGGTCAAGACCGCCCGGCCCGCTGCCAGGGACTGGAGCACCAGATCATTCACCCGGAAGCCCGCCCGGTTCACACATTTGATCAGGTTCTGGGCAATAGTCACCGAGCAGGTGATAATGTGCACCTCCGCCTCAAGCCGTACTCCCAGCATGTCCAGGGGATCCCGAATCCCCTTCTGATCGTCCACGATATAGGCCTGGGGAATCACCTCCAGGACCTGCCGGTCCAGGGGAATCACCACCGCCCGAGCGGCCTCAATGACACGGGCCAGATCTTCAGACCCGATTTCCCGGGTTTCCCGCCCCTTGCCCGTGATGGCTACCACACCTCGGGAATTGAGTCCCTCAATGTGGCTCCCCCCGATACCGGTCCAGCAGGAATGGACCTCCTGGCCGCTCATCATTTCCGCAGCCTCCACCGCTGCCGCAACAGACTTGAGGGTGGCCTCGATATTGACCACCACCCCCTTCTTCATACCTGTAGAATCAACATACCCTACCCCGGTAATTTCGAGGATTCCGTTCTCGTTGCGCTCGCCAATGACGGCGCGTACCTCTGTGGTGCCTATGTCCAGGCCGACCACTAAACCACTGTTAGTCAGAGGAGACCTCCTTTTCTATATATGATGCAGCACCAGAGCGGAGATCTACCTCATCCACCTGCACACCGGTCCGGTTAAACACATCCATTATAAGAACCATATATTTCAGCACATCCTCATCCAGGCCGGATTCTACCCTGAATTTCACCTCTTGGTACACCGGGTACAGAATCAAGTCAAAACCGTCATACTCCTTCCGGTTAATACGTATCTCCGAGACCGCCGCCAGGAGTTCCGGCGAGGCAGCGTTAACCCACTCGAGCCGAGCCAAGAGTGGGTCGAAGAGGACCGGAAGCCTCATGCCAAGATAGACTTGGTCAAAGACCAGTCCCGATATAATCGGGATGTCGGCACCTGCGTCAATATCCATTCCCTTTTCCCCAATTCTGATGATCGTCCCTTGCCGGTCAAAGACAACCGGCCTTACTCTGCTATCAAGGTTGAGCAGGGTTTGGGCCGCTGGCTTCCGGCCTGTCAGGACTATCCGCAGGGTCCCGGGGTAACGCTTAATCACCAGGGCGGACTCCACCTGATAGAGAGATTCCAGGGAGCGTTGTACCGCCTGGACATCCACCGTTATATAGGATGAACGAGAACTGATCCCCACCTGGGAGAGAATCTGAGCCCGGTCCAGTTCAGAAATACCGTTCACCTCGATCTCCGAAAGAGGCATAAAGGGACTGATCCCCACAAGCCAAATGAGCTCCGCTCCCAGAATCCCGGCGATCACCATACTAAGCCGTTTGAGCCAGCGTTCAATCCCGATCTTGGCGGGGACCACGTACTCAGTTGACATGGGGAACCTCCGATTTACTTGCCTGCCGGGATATGTTGACCACTAGACCTGCGGTCACCAGGATCGTTACTAGGGCGGAACCACCGGCGGAAAAGAAGGGCAAAGGAATCCCCGTGGCGGGCAGGGCCCCGGCGGTCACCGCGATATTTACCAGGGCCTGGCTGATGATCACCGTTACCATACCCGAAGCCAAGAGCCGCCCGAACATATCGGGGGAACGTAGGGCCGCCCGGTATCCCCGGACCGCAAATACGGCAAAAACCGCGTAAAAGAACAGGACCCCCAAAAAACCCAGTTCCTCGGCATAGGCGGCAAAGATAAAGTCTGACTGAATCTCCGGCACACTGGCAAGCTTCCGGGTTCCCTGGCCGATACCCTTGCCCCAAAATCCCCCGGAGGCCACTGTGAGTACCGAGGCCCTCACTTGGTAGCCCGCGCCTAAGGGTTCCCAGTTGGGATCGAGAAAACTCGTCAGCCGGGCCAGGCGGTGAGCTTTAGTCAACACCAGTAGGGCTGACACGGGGACTAAAATCACTAGGGCCGCGATAAAGTAACGTATCTGTATCCCCGCCAAGAAGAAAATCACCAGGGCATTAACCGCAATAAAGAAGGCGGTGGAAAAATTGTTCTCCATATATATCAGAAGGAAGAAGAGCCCGGTCATCATAGTAGGCGGAAGCACTGCGGATGTAAAGGCATCCAATCGATCTTTCTTTTTATCAAAGATATGGGCTAGGTAAAGAGGCAGGGCCAGCTTAACCAGCTCCGAAGGCTGATAGGTGGAACCCAGAATCCCGATCCATCGGGAAGCACCGTTCTTGGTAACCCCGATGCCGGGGACAAAAGTCAGGAGGCAGAGCAGGGCAGTACCCAAAGCCAGGAAAGGAACGAGTCTTCTCAGCAAACCCAGAGGAATATAGACAGCCACAAAAAAGAGCCCCACACCAACGACCCCCAGGATCGACTGGCGGACCACAAAGTAGAATCCGTCCCCGCCAAAATAGCGAACTGAGGTGGCGTAGGAGGCCGAGTAGAGGGTCACCAGGCCCAGTCCGGTCAGCAGGAAGGTACAGAGAATGAGGATATGGTCCGGAGAAGCCCTATGGACTGCCCGTTCTATCATAAACTGTCTTGCTTGACTCATGTACTCTCGTCCCCTTATTGTATCTTCAGCGTTGAAAGGGCGATAATCGCAAAGAGTCCGCCCAAAATCCAGAAACGAATCACCACCTTGGTTTCTGCCCAGCCCAAAAGCTCAAAATGATGATGAATTGGGGTCATCTTAAAGATCCGCTTCTTCCGCAACTTAAAAAACAGTACCTGGAGTACTACCGAGGCGATCTCTAGTAAAAAGACTCCGCCGATCACCAGGCCCAGAATTTCCTTTTTGATGATAAGGGAGATCACCGCCACCACCCCGCCCATGGCAAGGCTCCCCAAATCGCCCATGATGACTTCTGCGGGATGGGCATTAAACCAGAGGAAGCCTACACAGGCCCCCACTGCGGCCAAGCAGAAGACCGTCAGCTCTCCGGCCCCCACAATGTAGGGGATGCCCAGATAAGCCGAATAGTCGATTCGGCCGGAGAGGTAGCAGAGGATCGCCAAGGCGATAAAGACCAAGAGTAAGAGCCCCGTGGCCAGCCCGTCCAGGCCATCGGAAAAATTCACTGCGTTGGACTCCCCCACCACCAGGATCACCGCAAAAGGGATCCACCAGACCCCCAGATCGATGACCGGGTTCTTGAAGAAGGGGATATACAAAGCAGTGATACCCTCTTCTCCGGAAAAATAAAGCAGGAGGGTCACCACAATGGCGATAACAAACTGCCCGGCAAGCTTGCCCCAGGCCGGAAGCCCATCAGAATTCTTTCGGCTCACCTTGAGGTAATCGTCTAGAAAACCTAAAAAACCAAAGGCCAAGAAGACTCCCAGAACCAGCCAAACCTTAATATTGGAGAGGTCCTGCCAGAGCAGTACCGCCACTGTCATGGAAATGATGAAGAAGAAGCCACCCATAGTGGGGGTGCCTCTCTTTTTCAGGTGGGTTTCTGGGCCGTCGTTCCGAACAAACTGCTCCACCTTGAGCCGATGGAGGCCCTCAATAATCTTGGGACCAAAGAGATAGCAGATGAGCAGAGCGGTCAGAGCCGCATATGCCCCACGAAAGGTCAAATACTGAAACACATTGAGGGGTGTAAAGTACTTTACCAGAGGATAAATCCATTCTAAAAACATTAGTGTAGCCCCCCAAACAACCCGTCAAGCCGTTCCAAGGCGCAGCCCCGGGAACCCTTGAGCAGGATCAGGTCCCCGCCCGACAGCCGCTCCGATACGGCCCGATAAAGCTCATCCATATTATCAGTATAATAGAAGGGAATCTTTCCCCCGGCCAAGGACTCGGTAGCGGCCAGGGTCTCGGCCCCGAAAAAGAAGACCTGGTCAGCCTGGGAGGCAGCGATCCTTTGTCCCAGTTCCCGGTGGGCCGCCGCCGATTCGGGCCCCAGCTCCAGCATGGAGCCAATCACGTAGAGCTTCCGCCCTGGCCAGTCCAGGCTGTCGCAGAAGTCCAGGGCCGCCTTAGCCGAGTCGGGGTTGCTGTTGTAGCAGTCCCGGATCACCGTTACCAAGCCTCGGACAATTTCGCTACGACCAAAGAGAGGTTGTACCGAGGCAAGTCCCTGCCGAATGGCCTCGTCCGATACCGGCACCGCCCGTGCAATGGCCGATGCCGCCAGTGCATCTCGCAGATTGTGTCGGCCCGGCAAGCCAAAACGGATCCGAACCCCCTCCCAAGTAACTTCGGATCCTTCAATGCCCAGGCTTTTCACTTTCCCAAATTCCTCAAGGTTTGCGGAACCGTAAAACAGCGCCCTTCCCCAGACTCCCCCCGCCAGAACCTCCCGCCAAGGAGAGTCCGCAGGAATCAGGGCCATTTCAGTGCCAGTAAATTCCCCAAAAATCGCCCTTTTCTCCTCAACTATAGCCCTCTGGCTGCCGATCATACCGATATGGGCAGTCCCAATGTTAGTTATAAGAGCGATATGCGGTTTAAGTATCCTCGCCAGAGCGGCAATCTCCCCCTTATGGTCCATGCCCAGCTCAAAAATCCCCACCTCATGCTCTGACCGCACGTTAAAGACAGCCAAAGGGAGTCCCGTCTCGGAATTGAGGTTCCCGGGGTTCATCACCACCCGTTTTTCCTTGACGATCATGCCGGCAGCGATCTCCTTAGTGGTGGTCTTTCCACTGGACCCGGTAATACCCACGCGGATCAGGGTTGGAAACCTCCCAAGATAGGCGCGGGCTCCATCCTGGAGGGCCTTGATAGTATCCTCCACAGCAACCAAGGCCACCCCGGATGTTTCTGCCAAAGCAACGAGTCCCAGGCTGCTATCCTCCAAGGCCGCCCGTGACGCGAGGAGTCCCGTCGCCCCAGCTTCCAGGGCCGCCCTGGCATAACAATGGCCGTCCTGGAAAGCTCCTTTAATGGCCACAAAAAGGGCCCCAAGCTTAGCCTTCCGAGAGTCGATGCATACCGAGCTAAAGCCCCGACTGCGACCCTCCCGCACAAGCCGGCCCCCGGCAACGGAAGCGATGCCAGCAAAGTCCATCAGTATAGGCACCCTAGCCATCGGCGTCACCCCCTTCGATCCGGATTTGCAAAACCTCTTCGGGCCGCTTTTTAATCAGTCCCAGTTCTTCCCGAGCGATATATTCAATCCGTTCTGCGGAAGAAAGCACCGCAATCCCGGCAATGAGCCGTTTGTTGCCCTCCACCCAGGATTCCTGTTCCGTCTCCAGCCGGGCCGTTTCCTCTACCAGGGTATCGTAGCGGACGGACTGCCAAACTAACAGGCCCAAAAGCAAGGGAATCGTTAAAATAATACCGTACAGCGTTACTCGCCTCATGCCGCGTTACCTTCGAGGGGAAGTTTCTCCACAACCCGAAGCTTGGCGCTACGGGAGGCCGGATTACTTCGAATTTCTGCTTCACCGGGGGCAAGGGGCTTACGGGTCAATATCCTGAGCCGTGCCCTCCCCTTCTCTCTATCTATCGGCTCTTCGGGATCCCGAGAAAAGTCCCGGTCTCGGAAAAAGCACTTTACAATACGGTCTTCCAGGGAGTGAAAGCTGATAACTCCCATCCGTCCGCCCGATTCTAGGATTTCCAACGCGTTTCCCAGGAGCTCTGGTAGCCGGTCAAGTTCTCCGTTCACCGCGATCCTTAGGGCCTGGAAGGTCCGGGTGGCTGAGTGCAGGGGTCTGCGGCGATAGGCCGGGGGCACTGACCTTTCCACAATCGCCGCCAAAGCTGCCGATCCTGCGATCGTCCCATGGCGCCGGGCTTCCACAATCCCCCGGGCAATGTGCCGGGAATAGCGTTCCTCACCGTTTTTGTAGATCAGGTCCGCTAATTCCCGCTCAGGGAGTCTGGCCAGAAGATCCGCCGCACGCTCCCCCCGACTCGTGTCCAGACGCATATCTAGGGGCTCGTCTTTTCGAAAACTAAAGCCCCGACCGCCCATTTCGTAATGGAAGAAACTGATCCCTAAGTCAAAGAGGATCGTGTCCGGTCGTTTTTTCCCCTGGAGATAGGCCGCAAAAAAGTCTTGGGACCAGCCTGAATAGAACTCTATCCGACTGCCGAACGCCGCAAGATGTTTCCGGGCTTGTACCAGGATAGCCGGGTCGGCGTCAATCCCGATAAGGTGCAGTTCCGGAAAGCGGGACAGGAAAAGTTCGGCGTGGCCTCCCTCCCCTAGGTTGGCATCTACCATGAGTTCCCCGGCCTTTCGAGGGGCGAGGTATTGAATTGTCTCTGCCGGTAGTACCGGCGTATGCACCGCTTTCATCTATAACCTCATATCTCCGCAATGGTAAAGTCTATGGGATCCATATTGTCCAGAATCCCGGGTACATCGGCATCAATCTGGGACTGATAGATGTCATAGCGAGCTGTGTCCCAGAGTTCGATCATGTTGCCATTCTTAAGGAAGATACATTCCCGGGAAAGCCCTGCATAATCCCGAAGAGGCTGGGGCAGGGCAATCCGACCTGTTTTATCGATTTCGATCTCCCGAGCAGGCAGCAGGAACTTATGCTGGAACTTGTTGGCCTCTTTTGTGGGTAAGGTCTTGGCACGAGAACGGAGTCCAGGCTCAAGTTTCTTCCAACCCTCAGGGGGATAGAGCCAGAGGGAAGCTTCAATACCCTTGGTCACGACCAAACTCGTGGTTCCAAATTCCTCCCGGAGCCACGCAGGGACGCTTACCCGTCCCTTGTCGTCCATAGTATTATATGAAATTCCATTCAGCAACATTCCCTAATTTCCCCTAATTTCCCCTAATTTCCCACTCAATTTATACTATCTCCCATTATGATAAAGTTGTCAAGAAGAGAGAATATAAAAAAAGAAAAAAATATCGCTTTTTTCGGACCCTACTACACATCCATTTAGGAAATCGGGTAAAATAAGGGAAATAGGAGGGATGGGCATGAAAGGCTACGATTCTATCGGTACAGTGAACGAAAGTGCCTTGCACCGGGCCCTGAAAATCCGCTATGCCGGAGAGGAGAGCCGGACCGAAATGGTCCTGGAGGGCTTTATCTGCGACGGTCTGCGGGCTAACGGGGAAATAATCGAAGTCCAGACCGGAAATTTTTGTAAGGTTGAAAAGAAGTTACGCAAACTAGCCGCCCTCCGTCCCATCAGACTCGTCTACCCCATCATTACAGAAAAGTATATAGAATTGTTTGATGAGACGGGAACCCTCCTATCTCGCAAAAAGAGCCCCAAGAAAGGCTGTATTTGGGACATTTTCCGGCCTCTGATTTACGCCCCGAACCTGCCCGCAATCCCGGGACTGGTCGTTGAACTAGCCCCTGTAGTGGCCGCCGAGCAACGTATCCGGAACGGCAAGGGTTCCTGGCACCGGCACGGGGACAGTATTAGCGGTCTGGAGGCGTTGGACTTTCGGGAAGCCATTCCCCTAGCCTTTCCCCAGGACTATGACCGCTTTGTACCCTTTCCCCCAAACCAACTTTTTACGGTCCGGAACCTAGCCATCGCGGCGCATATCCGCTCAAACTTAGCCCAGAAAACCCTCTACGTACTGGTCAAGCTAGGAATCGTGGCCCGCCTTTACAAGGAAGGGCGGACCTACATCTATACCCTCGTCAGTCCTAAAAAAGCCTACCAGGAATCGACCGGATCGTCCTCGTCGCGGTTGTTCTCTGCAAAGAGATCCGTCTCCACCCGAAGATCGTCGAAGTAAACATAGTAGCTTCCAAAGGCGTCTACCGGATCGCAGTCGATACGGAAGCCCACAATCTGAATTCCCATCTGGCTGGTGTAGTGGTAGTTCTTCTGGACAATCCCACGAGTCCCGGTCCCGTCAGATATCTGAGGAGGAACCTGTACAGTGAGCTTCTTCCAGCCCTGAAAATTCAAACGGCCCATAGAAAGCTCATAATCGTGGCCAAAAAAGTCCTTTACCAGGACAAAGAGCTCATGGTTAAAGTTCCGACCGGCCACCCATACGGAGATGGACTTGGTAATTCCCGCCACCGGAATGGGTCGTTGTGCATAAATATAGAAACTGTCTATTCCCCGGCGGAGAAAATCCACCCGGACACCCAACACGTACTGATCTGGAATAGCCTGCCCCTGTTCCTCGGGAATGGGCTGCTTTGCAGCCGGTCCCCCTTCAAAGAGCCGGGTCCGAGTATAACCCTCATCGGTGGACATCCGGGCGGTCCAGAAACCGTCATATTCAAATTTGTCGACCGACACCTCCTGGAGCTGCGTTTGAGCCGTCTCAACTCCGATATTTCCGGAATTAACGGTGCCAACCTCTGGGGCCGGAGCGGGCGGTTCCTGGGCAATGAGTACCGTGCAGATCATCAGCAGGGCTACAAAAACAAACTTCTTCATAAAATCCTCCTTATTGATTATCTCCCCAGATTTGCTGAATCCTGTCCGGTGTTGTTAGTTCATTCCCGTCATAACTGGATTCAAAGGTATCGGTGAGCACTCTAAACTGATCAAAATAGACGTAGAAATTATCCACCGGGGCCATGGGCTCGGTCCAAACCCGGAATTTCACAAAGGTCAATCCCGCAAGCCGGGGCAGAGTTTGCTTGGACTGGGGAATCGTGGCGGGAATAGTTACCTTGATATTCTTCCAGCCCACATGCCGGATACTACCCATATCAATTTTGTGGATTATCCCCTGATAATCCCGCACATAAAGTTCCATATAGAAGTCCATATTGGCCCCCCATACCCAGAGGTCCAAGGTCTTGGCCTTGCCGGGGATAGGTATCTCCGTCGGATCGGACGCATCGCCGCCTGCGGCCACAGGATAAACATCCATCCAGTTATAACCCTGGCGGTCAAACCTACCCCAAATGCCAAGACTTTTCAGGTCCTTCCCACCGGGATTGGTCCCAAAAACCGAATTGGGCCAAACCCCGTCTACGGTCTTTACCACCGGAAACTGCGTGTCTTCAGTTTTGGTGGCATAGCGGCTGGCATCTCCCTTCCAGTCATACCCGGAATCGCCATCAAAGGACTCCAGGATAATGGATTCCAGGCTGGTGGTCTGGTCATCCGCAGAGACCAAAGCCATCGCCAAGAAAGCTATCATCATACAACAAACAATCTTGAAACCTCGGTGTTTCATCCCACACTCCTAATATTAATAGTATATGCCATCCTTCATTCTTTGTCAAACCTAAAAACGCTAATTTTCATAGATTTTCTAAAAATTTATGGAGATTCAGGTAAAAAAAGCGTAAGAGCCCCCTCTATTGCCCCCCGCAGGTCCCTTTCCGGAAGCCGCCGCTCCTTTTCGGGCAGGGTGGCCGCCGAGGGGGCATGCACCGGACCCTGGTCCCGCGCCTCCACATCCAGGGCCTTTACCGCCCCAACTACCAGGGCCCAGGGAGAATCGTCAAAAATCAGTTTGACGTTCGAGGCGGTCAGGGCCGGATCAATCCAGGAAAAGAGGATCACCGGGATATCCAGAATCCGCTCCGGCTCCTCCCCGGAGATTCCAGCATAGACGATACAGGCCGCATGTTCCAGTACCGTGGGATTGACCCCGTACCCGACATAACGACTCTCCCCGGCATAGCCCCCATCCCGAAGCCCCAAGTCAAAAGCCTCCCGGTCGGCAGGGACGGTCAGCCCGTCGGCATAGACCAGTACCGGCTCCTGGTCCCCAGCCAGAAGGGCCGCCGCACGGCCCGCCCGGTAAAAATCCGTGGACGTATCGGCACGGAACACCGCAAGGCCCTCGTCCTCCGGAAAACGCCGCCGCCCGTCCAAGACTGCCACCGGAACATCGGGGTAGAGGTTGATAAAAAAGCGGGCCTCCTCCGCATAGCGGTAAGGGAAGAGCACGCAGTAAGGCCGTTCCTCTACGGCCGCTATCGCATAGACCGCCAAATCCATCCCGCCCTCCTCGGGGACCAGAACCATTTTTACGGCCCGCCAGAGTCTTAGGGCTGTCAGAGTCCGGCTCCAGGCGGCCCGTTCCGCCCCATAGAGGAGGTCAAAGGCCGCGTCACTCACCAAGATTACCGGAGCGCGGCCCCAAAAAACCAGTCCTGGCACCGCCAGTACCAGCAAGAGTCCCAGGGGAATGATGATACGGAGTGCCCACCTCTTGTCCATACCCCATGGTAGCCTCTTTCCCTGTCTTTGTCTACAGTACGCGTTGCCTCATAAATATTCTAACCCAAAACAGGTCATGCCTCATAATAAAAATCTAACCCAAATATGCTCTCTCGATGGGGGGATCGGAGAGCGCCATGGGGTTAACGATGAAAGAGAAACAGTCCCTAACCAGGACAACCTGCGCCCGGTATCGGAAATCGGGGAAGAAAGAGAAAGGCAGGATACTGGCCGAATTCTGTCAGAGCACCGGCTACAACCACAAATACGCCCTCCACTTGCTGGCAAACTGGGGGAAGGCCGAGGTTATTAAGCTGGACGGAAACATGGTCAGGCTGAAAGCGGACGCCCGGAAACGGCGGAAGGGAGGCGGGAGGAAGCCGCTCTACGGGCCTGAGGTCATTGCCTCCCTCAGGATTATCTGGGCCTTCTTCTGGTACCGATGTGGGAAGCTCCTGGCCCCCCTGCTACGGGAACAGATGGCTTTTTTTGAGGTATGGGCACCCTTCCACGTCACCCCCGCCGTCAGGGAAAAGCTCCTGAAGATAAGCCCCGCCACCATCGACCGGGCCTTGAAAGACGACCGGAAAAAGCTGGCGGTCCGGGGAATATCCGGAACAAAACCCGGAAAACTCCTCAAAAAGCATATCCCGGTACGGACCTAGTTCCCCTGGAACGAGCGAACACCAGGCTACTTTGAGATTGACACCGTCCACCACTGCGGCGAACGGGACGCCGGGGAGTTTTGCCTCACTCTGTACGCCACCGATGTCGCCTCCGGCTGGGTCGAACTTCGCCCCCTCCTCAATAAAGCCCAAAAATGGGTCATGGAGGCTCTTCCGGACATCCAGTCCAACACTCCATTCCCCCTCTTGGGCCTCGACAGCGACAACGGCAGTGAGTTTATCAACCATGCCCTCGTATCCTGGTGCGACGCCAACCGCATCACCTTTACCCGCACCCGGCCCTACCACAAAAACGACAACTGTTTCGTCGAACAGAAAAACCTCAAGTGCGTCCGCGACTATGTCGGCTACCGCCGCTTCGACACCCCCTCCGAATGTCAGGCCCTCGCCGCCGTCTATCGCGCCCTCTGCCCCCTCTTGAATTATTTCCTCCCCACCATCAAGCTCATCGACAAGTCCAGGGTGGGCTCCAAAGTTCGCAAGGTTTATGACAAGCCTATGAGCCCCTACCAACGGCTTATGGCTTCCCCGGACCTCTCCGGTATGGTCAAGGCGGAGCTGACCCGGCGTTACCAATCCTACAACCCGGTCTTCCTCCAGCAGGA
>JAITON010000024.1 GCA_031289935.1 Treponema sp. | reverse complement strand
GTATATATTATTGGAGTTTTAATTTATTTCTGCTCATATTTTATAGTAATAAATTTTTCTTCAACCTCATTTAATAATAATTTAGTCATAATATTAGCACCATATTGGACATCAGTTTTATGGTTAATCGGCATAGGATTATTGGGAAATAAATTATTTGTGAATATACCTTATCATTATACAATATATATTGTAATATCAATTATTTTTACAATTATACATAGTATTCATGGGTATATGTGTTATAATATAAAATAGTTGTATAAAAGTCAGCCCAAACTTCATATAACAGGACGCGGCAATGTGCCAACTCCGTTGGCGAACGTTGCCGAATATATGCGCCCCAGCTACGCTGGGGACGCGCTCTTTTTGCTCCTTTGCCTTAACCTAACACAATTTTATAGCCAAACACGTCCTGAAACATACGCGCCTTTTCCTCCAGGCTGATGCGCTCCGTGGAAAGGTCCAAGGGCTCCCCGGTATGGAGCACCACGGATTCGCTGCGCCGCTCCAGATGGAGTTTCTGGATGCGCTGGCTGTGGCTCCGGTCCAGGGCGTCGGCCACCCGGAGCAGGGAGGTCATCTTGAGCACCAGGGTTCGCTCCTCCCGCTGCAGGGCAATGTAGTCGATGTCTGCATCCGAGGGAGCCGCCCCCCGGTGGTAGCCGACCACATTGGCGATCACCGCCTGTTCCTCAGGCCGGAGGCCGAAGATTTCCGAGTGGGCCGCGATGTACTGGCCGTGCCTCTGATGGGATGATCCCCGGACAAACATGCCGATATCGTGGAGAACCGCCGCTGTTTCCAGCATCATCCGGTCCCGGCGGTTCATGCCGTGCTCCCGGGCCAGCCCGTCGAAGAGGAGCATACAGAGCCGGGCCACATGCCGGCTATGATCCTCGTCAAAATGATACTTCCGGCCCAGGTTCACGGCCGATGCAATGGTCTGGGAGAAAAACTCTTCTTGCAGCTCCGGGTCCACCCCCAGGGCCAGGTCGATGAGGAGCCCCTCCCGGATCGAGGTAAAAGGAACGACCACCTGGGCGGCGGCGGTCTTTTCCAGGAAAAATTTGTAGGCCATGTTCCCCGGCAGGAATCCTTCGGCGGCTCCATAGGGGACCTGGAACTGGCGGATACAATCCTCCGGTGTATAGTCCCGGATCTTGTTCACAAACTGAATAAAGTCGTCCCGGTCGATGGTCCAGCACTGGTCGTTCAGGGCCTGGCCGATCCGGGGGGCCAGATAGCGGGCGTCGGTTCCGGCGAGGACCAGGGTCTTGATCCCCGAAAGCTCCAGCTCTGCGTTGAGAAATTCCCCGGTATTACGGACCCGCTCCTCCAGGTAGGTATCCCGGGGCCAGTCCAAACCACTGGCCCAGGCTGCCCCGGCCCGCCGGGCGTGCCTGCCGATGAGGATGGTCCCCAGGCGCAGGCTGTGGGCCGCCGCCATCTTGCCCCGGCGCAGGAGCATGATCTCCGTGGAGCCCCCGCCGATATCGATGATCATCGAGTTGGAGCGCCAGAACTGGGGCAGATCGTCCCGCAGGGTAAAGCGCACCGCCAGGTACATGAGACGGTTTTCCTCAATACCGTCCACGATGGTGATGAGGAAGCCCGTTTCCTGGCGGACCCGGTCCACGAAGAGGTCCCGGTTTCGGGCCGCCCGGATCGCGCTGGTGGCGATCACCCGGATCGCCTCGCCGGTGATACCCCAACCCAGGAGCAGTTCCCGAAAGCCGCGGATCACCTGGAGGCATTCCAGGAGGGATTCCCGGGACACTTGCCCGGTTTCGAAGACATCCACGCCCAGGGCCACGGGCTTTTCCGCCTGGTCCAGCACCTTCCAGCGGCCCTCCGCCTCAATCCCGGCCACCATGAGCCTGATGCCGGTAGAACCAATCTCGATAATCGCCGTTAATCCCGGCATCTGGGGCTTATTCATAGAAGGAGTAGTATATCCGGCGCCGGCCTCTTATACAAGGCGGCACCAGGGCGTTTGTGAGCGCTTCTATAGGGACGTATAGTTCAGCGGTATTCTTCGAAGAGTTCCTGTAAATACTGCTCGGTGATGATCTTGTCCAGGGGAATCTCTACCTTCTTGACAAAAGGCAGGGCAGCCATTGCCAGGAGGGTACCCGCTTTTTGATCCAGCGCGGTTTCACCAGTCCTGGTGAGTACCGGGTTAGGCTCCAGTGTTAGTGTCAGGGCAGGCTCCAGTTGCGCCGTATCTTCGTCACTGTGGAAAAAACTCACAAAGAGCCACTTGCAGCCCCGTTCTTCGGCGAGCCCCTCCCCCGCAGTGTGCAGCCATTTAAGAAGAAACGGATTAGCACCCAAGAGTACGGTAGTCCGCTTTGATTCCAGAATTTCCCCCACCGCATCGTAAAAAAAGCGCTCCGCAGCCTTCATATCCTTCCATAGTTCCATCCTATAGTTCTGTTTGTTCGCCAGCCTGAAGATGGCATCCTCCATAGCATCGTCAAACTCAAAGGAACAAACACGGTTATCCACGATAAAGATATAATGCGGCGCGGTTTGTTCCGGGGGCGGTATGTCGATCTGCGCCAAAATATAATTAGTTGTCATTCAGGGCGGCCTCCTTTTTGCGCCGTGCCATGAGCTTTTCCCCGGACTCCGGCACAGCTCCTTCCCGGTGCAGCGCCCGTTCAATACGCCGGAGCGCATTACCCTGCCACGCCCTGCGATGCCGGGCCTCGGATGCGTGGGGAAACACCGTGTCGAACAAGCCCCAAAGATATTCTTCGTTAAGCTTAAACCTATAGGGAATCTCCGCAAAATGGTAGACCTCAAATTGGGCGAAAAAGTCCATATACGACTGCTTCACGCGCAAGGCCTTTTCCGGCGTGGCTATTTCGGGAGGATATAGGCGCCTGGTATCCTCGTCGTGGTGAGCAAAAACGACGCAGTAGAAATTGACATCAATACCGAGGGCCTTTTGAACATCCACCATATGGGAAACCAGAATGGTCATGTTTCGGCTGAATTCGACCTGCAGAATCCTTTTCCCGGTGGCGGCGAATTCATTGAAAGCCCGCTCAAAGGCGAAGAGAAATTCATCCAAATCCGCGTCAGTCGCGTCCTTCGATATGTCCGCGTGCCTGCTTTCCGGCCTCATATATTCCCTGATTTTACTTTCTTCCAAACAGGCGCACCACGGCGTCTTGGAGTCCGCGTCATATTCCACATTATACCGGCATGCTTCATGGTCCATGATAATGATAAAATCCACCTACCACTCCCGGGGGCTAAAGCCTTCCGGGGACTCAATCTGCATCGTATCCCCGGATTGCACGATTACATAGAGCCCTGCATCCAGAGCCCCCTGTATCACGCGGCGGTCCTGATGCTTGTCCATGTATTGCCGCAGTATTTCCAGCCGCCTTTCGTGGTGCTCTATATCCTTTTCCGTGGGCCGGCTCTTGATTTCCACCGCCACCGAGTAT
>JAITON010000016.1 GCA_031289935.1 Treponema sp. | reverse complement strand
CGGAGCGGCCCGGGACGAAAGGACGGCCCCCGTATTTACGGTCCCCCGCCAGAGGATGCCCGTGGAAGGCCGCCTGGGCGCGGATCTGATGGCTGCGGCCCGTCTCAATCTCCAGCCTGAGCAGGCTGTATCCCTGGGCGGATGCCAGGGGAAAAACCCTCGTGATGGCGGCCCTGGTAAGAGCGGCCCTGTCCGGGGCGGCCTTCCCCGCAATATGACCGGCAGCCGCTTTGCTGAAGGCAACAGTCGCTTTGCCGGAGGCAACAGCAGCTTTGCCTGAGGCAACAGTCGCTTTGCTGAAGGCAACAGCAAAGCTCTTCCGCCGCGAGGGGTCCCGGACCAGGGTATCTTCCCAGACGGCCTCCCCGGCCACTTCCCCCTCGGCCAGGGCCAGGTAACTCTTCTCCAGCCGCCGTTCCCGCATCAGGCTGCTAAAGAGCCGGGCTCCCTCCAAAGAGGCGCCGAACACGACAATCCCCCCCGCGCCCTGGTCCAGACGGTGCAGGGGGCCGGGCCTAAAAGAGAGGGACGGCGGGATCCTGCCCGCGAGATAGTCCCGGACCCGGAGCTCCAGGCTCTCCGGCCCGTGAACGGCCAGGCCCGGGGGTTTATTGAGCACGAGCAGCCCTGCCCCTTCCCAGATGATATCCAGGACCTTCCCGGCCGCAGCAGCGGCCGGGGCGGCCGTGGTAACGGCCGGGGCAGCCGCAGCAGCGCTTGGGGCGGCCGCAGCCCGGACAGGGGCCTTCGCCGGGGCCGGGATAGGGAGGCTGATAACCTGGCCTTTCGCCACCCGAAGGTCCCCGGCGGCCCGGCGGCCGTCTACCCGGACCGCTCCCCGGCGGAGCATACGGCTGATCCGGCCCAGGGGAAGCTCCGGCAGGGCCCGGCGGAGGATACGGTCCAGGCGGCGGCCGTCATCGTCCGCTCCGGCCACAAGTTGGCTTATCATCCCTTCAGTATAGCGGATTTAGACACCTTGACAAACCGGGCCTTCCTGGGGGATTCTTAGGAGATGTTTTTTTTCATGCGCGTACTACCGCCCCCGCTGCGGGCCTTTTTCGAAAACCCCATGCTGCTTTCCGCGATATCAAGCTGGTTCCTGGCGCAGCTTTTGAAGGCGCTGATTGTCCTGCTCAAGGGCCACCACCGGGACGGGCGGGAAATCCTGGCCACTATGGTCTGGCGGACCGGGGGTATGCCCTCGAGCCACGCCGCCCTGGTCTCTTCTATGACTGCCTCGGTGGGCTTCGGCCAGGGGATAGATTCGGATCTCTTCGTGGTGGTCTTATTCTTCGCCCTCATCATCATGCGGGATGCTATGGGGGTGCGCCGGTCGTCGGGGATTCAGGCCCGGTCCCTCAATACTATGGGGCGGCGGCTGGCGGACGAAATGGGCTTCGAGTTTCATCCGGTTAAAGAGGTCCATGGACATACGCCCATGGAAGTGATTGTCGGGGCGCTGCTGGGGATCTTTATCGCCGCGGCCTATGTTTTCCTCTAGGTTTTCCATGCACAGAATGACGGCGCTGATATCCCTGGCCCTTTCCCTGAGCGCCGCTTTCCTGCTCCTGGCTTCGGTTCTGCCTCTGGAGGCTGCCTTGCCCCTCCTGGGGGCCGGAAAGGGGCAGGACGGCTATGCCCTGCTCACGCTCGGCGGGGATACTGCGGACCGGCCGCTGCGGGAGGCCCTGGACGCGGCGGGTATTCCCTCTATATCTGAGTCGGGGCAGTGGGTCTACCTGGATGATTTCACGGGGCTTAGGGCCGTTCCCCTGGACGAGTACCCGGGAACGCTGGAAGACTTTGATCCCCGGAACGATGGCTACGGGGCGGCCCTGGGCTCTTTTTTTATCCGGGAGGGGAAACGGCGTATCTATATCCCCCTGGAACCGGAGCCCGCCGGCCTGAACGCGGGGAATCTGGAGGCCCGGCTTGAGACGCTGGGGCTTCCTCCTTATTCCCTGGACTTTCTGGTGTCCCGGCAGCCCTTTCCTCTGGCGAGGCTCCTGCTCCTCTTTGCCCTGGCGGCGGCGGGGGCGGTCGTCCTTTCCGCCGCGCCCCTGGAGACGGCCTTTTTGACGCCTCCTCTGGCGGCTCTGGCCCTGGCCGGTTCCGGGGGGCTTGCCCTGGGGGCTCTGCTCACGGCGGCCCTGGGCTGTCTTGGCGCCCCGTTACAAGAGCTCTTTACGGCCCGGAAGGGCCGGTTCCGGACGAGCCTCGGGGTCTACCGGCTCCCCCTGATCCTGGCCCTGGTCTTTCTGGCCTTTTACGGGCTTATGGCGGCGGGAGGGGCGCTGTTCACGGCTCTGCCGGTACTGGGGGTCTGTCTGGGGCTCCTGATCCTTATCCGCTGGGGAGAGGCCCGGAGGAGACGCTTTACGCCCCTGCCCATACGGAGGCCCCGGCCGGTCCGCTTTCCCCGGGCCATGCTCCCCTTCGCCCTGGCCGCCGGGGCGGCCCTCCTGCTGCAACAGCTCACCGGGGGCCTGGTCCAGGCGGCGGATACTACGGCCCGGGCCGAAGCGGCCTTCCTCCCCGGCGAGGCGGATTACGAGGCCCATATCCGCTTTCAGGCCGGCTTCTCCTACCGGCCCCTGGGCACTTCCCCGGAAGACGCCCTCCCCTATCTGAGCTATGTCCTGGGTGATGACGGGCTTATCGGCGGGACGGTGGAAATGGCCGGCTCCATCCCCGGTGAGGCGGAACTGCCGCGCTTCCCACTGGAAGGACTGGGTGATTTTCTGCATAATTATCAGGCCGATACCAGGCCGGACACGAGCCGCCGGGATAGTATCGCGGTCCTGCTGGCGCTGGGGTTATCGATTCCGGCGCTGGTTCAGTCAGTGTTACGCGACAAGAGGAGCGCATGAGGGTATATTCTTTTCCCCAAGGGGGGATTCAGTTCAGGGACCCGGCGGTTCCACAGAAGACCGCCAGCGCCGTGGCCTTTCTTCCGGGGCTTTCGGTGATACCTCTGGTCCAGCATAGCGGGGCCAGGGCGGCCCCCGTGGTGGCTATCGGGGACTATGTCCGGGAGGGCATGCTCATCGGCCGGGGGCAGGGACCGGGCTCGGCGAATATCCACGCCACGGTTCCCGGGAAGGTTATCAAGACCGTTTCCTGGCAGATGTCCGACGGCAGGACCAACGAGGGGCTGGTTATCCGCCTGGAAGGGTCCTTTGAAATACTGGGGAAGCGGGAGGAATTCTCCCCTTGGGAAAACCTGCGGCCCCGGGAAATCCAGCGGCTGCTTGCGGAATATGGGATTGTCGAAATGGAGGGGCCGGGGAATCCCCTGGGGGATATGTTCGTTAGGGAAGATTCCACCGGGGAAAGTATCAGCCTGGTGGTCCGATGCGTCTTTGACGATCCCTGGCTGGCTGCGGACTACGTTCTCTGCCGGGAACGGTTCCGGGTGGTGTGCGAGGGGGCGGTTATCACGGCCCGGGCGGCGGGGGCGGAGCGGATTATCGTCGCGGTTTCCTACCGGGAACGGGATTTAGGGAGGCGGCTCCTGGAGGACATCGAGACCTACGGGATACCTGTATCTCTGGTCATGGTGGGGGATCGTTACCCCCAACGGAACCGGCGGGAACTGGAACTGGCGCTCCGTTCCTACGGTAAAAAAGAGGGGCTGGCAATTGCGGCGCTCCTGATTCTGGGGCCTGCGACCCTGGCGGCGGTCCACGACGCGGTTAAGCTCAAGCGGCCCATCCTGGACCGTTACGTGGCGGTGGGCGGCCAGGCGGTGCGGACCCCCCAGGTACTCAAGGTACGGATCGGCACCCGTATCGGCGATCTCTTTGAGGAATGCGGCGGTTTTGTCGAAAAGCCCCGGAGGATTGCCACGGGTTCCCCGATCCGGGGCCGGGAGGTGCTGGACCTGGACGAACCGGTTATCAAGACCTGTTCTGCGGTCTTCGCCCTGCTGGATGGGCCCGGTGGGGGGGAGACCACCCGGGCCTGTATCAGTTGCGGGGAATGCCGTATAGTCTGTCCCGTGGGACTGGACCCGGAGTATTTATACAAGCGCACGGCCGAGACCGCCTCCGGCGGCGGGGGCCGGGCCGCCGAATGCCACGGCTGCGGCTGCTGCGATCTGGTTTGCCCCTCAAGGCTTCCCCTGAGCAGTGTTATCGTCAATTCAGAGCAAGGGGGAAGACATGACTGAACAACTCCTGTATCAACGGCCCCAGGTAAACCTGGCCTGTTCCACCAGCCTCAGAATGTGGCTGGTGTCTTCCTGCGCTATCTTGGCCATACTCCAGTCCTCCCTAACCGATTCCTTTGTCTCCCTGGCCGTGGCCCTGACCACGGTGGGGGCGGCGGTACTCACCGAGTTCTTTATCAACCTGGGCAGGCGCTCCACCGGGCTCCTGGACGGTAGCGCGGTGGCTTCCGCCCTGATCCTTACCCTTCTTCTGCCGAATCAAATCAACCCGGTGATCGCCGCGTGCGGGGCGGTCTTCGCCATGGCGGTGATTAAGCATAGTTTCGGCGGCCTGGGGGCCAACTGGCTGAACCCCGCTCTGGGGGGTTGGCTCTTTATCCGCGTCTCCTGGCCGGCGACCTTTATTGAGGCCCTGAAAGGCGCGCCCATGAGCATTTCCATGGTATCGGGCAGCCAGAACAGTCCCCTGGGCTTGATCAGCTCGGCGTTGAACAATACCGTTTTCGCCATGGCAGGCTCGGAACTGCCCTCGGACTATTTGCAGCTCCTCTTTTACCCTGGACCGGGGATTATCGGGGACCGGGGGCTCTTTGCCCTGATTCTGGGGACCATTATCCTCTCCGCATTCCGCTCGGGCCGGTTCTGGGCCTCAACCCTTTTCCTGGTTCTCTACCTGTTCCTGATCCGGGCCTTTGGCGGCCAGCCCTGGGCCGGGGATATCCTCTTTAACCTGTTTACGGGGGGAACCCTGGCGGCGGCCTTCCTGCTCATCGCCGACCCCTCCTCGGGGGTCAAATCCATGGGAGGTATGGCGGCGGCGACGGCGCTCACGGCCCTGGGAGCGGCCCTCCTGCGGATTGGGGGGGGCGAGCCCTACGGCGCAATCTTTGCCGTGGCCCTGGTCAACGGGATTTCCCCCCTGATCCGGGGCTTCGAAGACCGGCGGCTCTACGGGAGGCTCTATGACCGCAATTAAGCCCGAAGAAATGATCCCCCTCCTCAAACGGATCGGGATTCTGGCCGCCTGGTTTGGGGGCATGTTCCTGGTGGTTATCCTTGCCTGGGTTCTGACCGGGCCGCTCCAGTCCCGGGCCCTCCTACGGTCGGCCAACCAGGCCCTGGAGTCCTCCGGTAAGAGCATCCGGCTCGCCGCCGCTCTGAACGCCGGGAATAATCTAAACCAGCGGGAAAGCTGGTTTTCTATCATCAATTCCAATAACCGGGCCGTGGTGTTCTCTATTTTAGACGGGGCCCATACGGCGCCCTTTTTAGGGGTCCTTTCCGCCGAGGGGAAGGGTATGATCACGCTGATCCCCCTAAGCATTAACGCGGAACGGATCATGGACCGGCTGCCCGAGGAGAGTATCCTGATACAGACCCGGCGGATCGAGGATGCCTACAGGCTGATCGTGGAGGCTGAGCAATGAAACAGAATCAACTTGACAACCACCTGTTCTGGGGGGGCCCGTTCCCCCTGGCAAGCCTTTCGGGAGGGGCCCTGATGGTTATCGCCTCTGGAAGGACCGCCTTTGCGCTGATTACCGCCGCAGCCCTCCTCTGGGTCTACGGCCTGACCATGGTAGTCTGTTGCTTTGCCAAGCCGCTGTTCCCAGAAAAGGGCAAGGATTGGACCCTGGTTTTCCTTTCCGGTCTCCTGAGTAGCCTCTATATCCTGATTATCAGGCTCTTAAATCCCCTGCTGGCCATGGAAGTGAGCCTCTACGTGCTCCTCACCCCGGTGAGCCTGGCCGCTTCCCGGCTGATTCCCCGGCTGGATGGCTGGAACATTCGGGACGCCCTGTTCCGGGGCTGCTCCGAGGCCCTGGTCCTGGGGGCCCTTATCTTCGGGCTGGCTCTGATCCGGGAGCCCCTGGGATACGGTTCCCTGTCGCTTCCCGGGGGCAGCCGGGGAATCATTGAGATCTTCAACAGCGAGGACAGTTCCCTGTTTCCGGTCCGGGTTATCAGCGGCGCATCGGGGGCCCTGCTCCTCCTGGGCTATGCCGTGGCCATCTACCGCCGTATGCGGAACCAAATGCTGCCGGGGGAGGAACATCCATGAGCTTGATCCGGCTGGCGGCCCTGGGGGTCTTTTCCGCTATTTCCCTCAATTTGTTGCTCCAAATGGGGCTGGGTATGAGCAGCATCGGCAGAGAGCCGGGACGGCCCCTCCGGGGCGGCCTGCTCCAGTGGGGGGGGCTTTTTTGCTCGGTTCTGTTGCTTTGGTGCTTCTTTTCCTATATAATCGCCCCCCTTTCCCTTTCATTTCTCGAGTACTTTCTGATTTTCCCCCTCTCGGTGGCGGCGGGCAAGGGCTTTGATGTCCTGGGGGAACGGCTGCTCCAGGACGAGTACTGGGAAACCAGGATTTTTCAGGCCGAAAGCGCCTACGACGGGTTGATTCTGGCGGCCCTCTTTATG
The DNA here is from genome assembly GCA_031289935.1 of Treponema sp. Lineage (GTDB taxonomy): Bacteria > Spirochaetota > Spirochaetia > Treponematales > Breznakiellaceae > JAITON01. The sequence continues at coordinate 5,113 of JAITON010000016.1, read as the reverse complement.
AGCCTCCGTCTGGCCAATTCCTTTATCGGGGCGCTCATCATCGCCCTGGGCTTTTCCCTGGGAACCCTGGCGGCGGCCCTGATTGTCCGGGACATCGCCCGGCGCTCCGCCATGGAACAGGTCCCCGCCGCGCTACGGGGCCTGCCTCTGCTCCTCATATCCGAGGGTTTACTGTCCTTGATTTTCTCCGCGATAGCTGCTATTATTCTTCATGTACTAAAGTAGGTTAGGAGTACCATGAGCTTTTCCTTGCATGTCATCCTTGGTTCCCACAATCACCTTCCCTTGGGCGCCAGTGAGGAGGAATTTGAAGACCTCTATCGAAAGAGGCTCAAGCCCTTCGTGGTCGCCCTGAATAGCTTTCCCAAGATTCAGGCGGCGTTGCATTATTCGGGGGTCCTCCTCCACTGGATAGAAAAGGCCCACCCGGAATTTTTCATGCTGATTGAGGACCTTATCTCCCGGAAGCAGGTAGAGCTCCTGGGGGGCGGTTTTTACGAACCCCTGCTGCCCCTCCTCTCCCAGAGTGATAAAATCGGCCAGATTGAGATGTTTACCACCTATATCCGCAAGCAGTTCGGGAAACGGCCCCGGGGTTGCTGGCTCCCGGCCCTGGCTTGGGAGCAGAACCTGGCAGCGGTCCTGGATGCCTGCGGTATGGGCTATACCTTCCTGGGGGAGGAACAGTTTATTCGGGCAGGGCTTTCCGGGGAGGCCCGTTTTGTCCCCTGCATTACCGAGGACCAGGGGAAACTCGTAACGATCTTCCCCCTCTCAAGTTCCCTGGCCGCCGATGCCGTCCGCCGGGGGGCCTATCAGGCGCTGGAGGGCTTCCACCGGGAGATTCCTGCGGGAACTAACCGGATCATCGGCCTTTTCCCCGCCGGAGCGGAGGATATAGAGCGGTTCTTTGAGGACCTTTCCCGCTGCGAGGCCTTTGCCGAGTTCACGACGCCGGGCAAATTCTTCCGGTCTCTCCCGGGGCTGGGCCGGGCCTACTTCCCCGCCTCTGCCGAGGCCGAGCCCCTGCCTGCGGGGATCCAGGGCACGGTACTACCCAGGCAGTCCCTGATACGTTACCCCGAGGCGAACGGCCTCTACGCCAAGATGGTGTTTACCCAGGTATTCGCCAACCAGCTCCGGGGGGACCGGTCCCGGAAACGGACCGCCCGGGAAGAGCTTTGGAAAGCCCAGGGCGCCGACGCCTTCCGTTATACCGCCAACGGGGGCATCTACCGGGGCGCCGTCCGCAGCGCTGCCTACCGGGCCCTTTTGGAGGCGGAGAAAACCGCCCGTGAAAAAGGGGTCTTTATCCCCTCCCTGACGGCCTTTGACTTCGATCTGGACGGGGAAGACGAGTATCTCTTCCAGGATGAGCGCATCAACTGTTACATCAAGAGCCGGGGGGGCCAGGTCTTTGAATTTGACTTTCTCCCCCGGTCCTGGAATTACCTGGACACTATGGAGCCCCCGGGAAGCCCCCGGACCTGCCGCCGGGCCGCTTTCGAGGACTTTCTGATTGCTCCCGGGCTCTCCCCGGAGGAAATGGACGCTGATTCCTGCGGACAGGTACGGCGTTGCGGGGAGGAATGGTACGAACCCTTTGTGGTAGATAAGGTCCGGCAGAAGCAGCGGGCGGGGTTCCGCCTCCCCTCCCGGCCGGGAATCCCCCTGGGCTTTGCGGAAATCGAAAAAATCTACTCCCTAAAAAAAGACAGCCTCCAGGCGGGCTACCGGATCAGCAACCGGGGGAGCGGCCGGGAAGACTTCAGCTTTATCCCCCGGCTTGCCCTGGCCTTTCCCGGTCCGGAGGAGCGCTTTCTCCGCATATTCAAGCTCAGCTCCGACGCCAGACTTCCCCTGGAACCGGGAGCAGAACGCCTGGATGCGAGCCGGGACATCAGTCTGGCTGATATTTCGGGCCTGGAGTTTCGGGACCTTAAGAACGAGGCCATCCTGACCTTTTCCTCAAAAATAGTCTTTAGCGGGAGTCTCCGGCAGGTCTGCTTTCCCCTCGAAGGGTTGGGGACCGTCTACGGCTATACCAGCATCGCGCCTGTCTACCGCCTTTCCCTGGCCCCGGGTGAATCCTGGGAGACCGAACTTTCCATCAAACTGTCCTATTGAGCGTGGCACCAGAGCGTTGGCTCCATCTAGCCGGCTAGTTACTCTGTCGAGCTGGCTAGTTGCTTGGTCAGGAACGAGAAATTGAGGATGCTGATTCATCTGAGCTTAACGAGCGCCCTGCGTGTTCAGGATACAGGGCCAGGATCGCCGCCTCGTGGGCGGCACAGAGGCCCCGCTCGGTGATCAAGCCCGTGATATAAGGGGCCGGGGTTACGTCAAAGCCCCAGTTTCTCGCCGGGGTATCATCGGGACAAATTTGGACCGCCTCGATCGTGCCTGTAATCGTCTTCCCGCTGACCCAGCGCAGCTCGGCGGCGTCCCGTTCCTCAATAGGGATCTCCGCCACCCCATCCCGCATGGTCCAATCGAAAGTAGACGATGGGAGGGCCACATAGAAGGGGACGCCGTTATCCCGCGCCGCCAGGGCCTTGAGGTAGGTGCCGATCTTGTTTGCCGCGTCGCCCGAACGGGTTACCCGGTCCGCGCCAGTGATCACCATATCCACCAGACCGTGCTGCATCAGGTGTCCGCCTGCATTGTCGGGGATCAGGTCATGGGGCACGCCGTGCCGGCCCAGCTCCCAGGCCGTAAGACTGGCCCCCTGGTTGCGGGGCCGGGTCTCGTCAACCCAGACATGGACAGGGACGCCTGCGTCAAAGGCGGCGTAGACCGGAGAGAGCGCCGTGCCGTAGTCCACAAAGGCCAGCCAGCCGGCGTTGCAGTGGGTCAGGATGTTGACGGGGGAGCCGCCCTTCCCCGCCGCCAGTTTCCTGATGATTCCCAGCCCCTGGAGGCCGATGTTCCGGCAGAACTCCGCGTCCTCGTCGCTGATGGCCTGGGCGGTCTCCCGTTCGGCGCCTGGCTTGGCGGCCAGCATACGGTCCACTGCCCAGGCCAGATTACTCGCCGTGGGCCGGGTGGCCTTGAGGAGCGCGGCGGCCTGGGTTAGCGCGGCATCGCAGGACCCTGCCGGGGCCTCCCGCAGGGCAAGGTACATGCCCCAGGCCGCAGTCGCTCCAATCAGCCCGGCCCCCCGGACATACATATCCCTGATGGCCCGGCGGGCATCCTCGACCGTTCTAAGATCCATAATTTCAAAACTAAAGGGCAGGGCCTGCTGATTGATGATCCGCACCCGGTCCGGGTCCGCTTCGTCCAGCCAGATTGTCCGGTAATGGCGGCCGTTGACATTCATCGCCTAATCATAATGGTTCAGGCTCCGCCTGTCCAGCGCAGGCGGCCTATCGTTCGCAACGCTTGCTTTTCACCAGATTTTACGGTACCTTTTAATTCATGCCGGTTTCTACTGATGACAGGACCAAACCCGCTTCCAGACAGAAGCGAAGGCTCAAAGAACCGGAAGATGTCCGGGTCATCCTTCTGAACGATGACTACACCACCAAGGAATTCGTGGTGGCCATCCTGATGGATGTCTTCCATAAGAACGAGGATGAGTCTTACCGGATCATGCAGGATGTGCACCAGAAAGGAAAGGGTATCGTAGGGGTCTATTCCTACGACATTGCCCTGACCAAGACCGAGCAGGTCCACACCATTGCCAGGGAGAACGAGTACCCCCTGCGCTGTGTTATTGAGAAAGCCTAGGGAGGCAGGAGGGAAAACCCTATGAAAATCAGCCGCCACGCGCAGGCCATCATCAACGCTGCCTATAACGAAGCCAAGATACGGAACCACGAGTACCTGACCCCGGAGCATATCCTGTACGCGGCCCTGGCCTTTGACGAGGTCCAGGGGATCCTTTCCGCCAGCGGGGCCAGCGTGGACCAGCTCAGGAACGGTATGGAAAACTTCTTTGAGCAGAAAGTCCCGGTACTGGATATCGGGGAACCGACCCAGACCGTGGGCTTCCATAGTGTCCTGGAGCGGGCGGTTCTCCAGAGCCAGTCGGCCCAGAAGGAGATCCTCGACGTGGCGGACCTCCTGGTCTCCCTCTACGACGAGGAACGGAACTACTGCGCCTACTACCTGCGCAAGGCAGGGATCAGTACCCGGCTGTCCCTGTTGGAAAACATCTCCCAGGGCGGGCTTGAACACGAGGATGCCTACCCGGGCGGCCGTCAGCCGGGAGACGGGCAGGAGGAGACTACGGACGGGGCCCGGAGCAGGACCGCCCGGAAGAGCGCCCTGGAACGCTTTGCCACGGAACTCACCGCTCTGGCACGGGACGGGAAACTGGAACCGGTCATCGGCCGGGAGGCTGAGTTGGACCGGACCATCCAGGTGCTCTGCCGCAGGATGAAGAACAACCCGGTCCACGTAGGGGATTCCGGGGTCGGGAAGACCGCCGTTACCGAGGGCCTGGCCCAGCGGATTGCCGCGGGGAATGTACCTCCGGCCCTTAAGGACTGCCAGGTCTATTCCCTGGATATGGGGGCCCTCATCGCGGGGACCAAGTACCGGGGGGATTTCGAGGAGCGTATCAAGAAAGTCATCGAGGAAATCGGCAAAAAAGAACGGGCCGTCCTCTTTATCGACGAGATTCACACCCTGGTGGGGGCCGGCGCCGTGTCCGGGGGCGCTCTGGACGCCTCAAACCTGCTCAAACCCGCCCTGGCGTCGGGGAAACTCCGTTGTATCGGCTCCACCACCCACGAGGAGTTCGGTAAATTCTTTGAAAAGGACCGCGCCCTGGCCCGGCGCTTTCAGAAAATCGACATCAACGAGCCCAGCGAGGCCGATTCCATCGCCATTCTCCAGGGCCTCAAGTCGAAATACGAGGACTATCACCATGTCCGCTATACCGGTGAAGCCCTGGAAGCGGCGGTGCGGCTTTCGGCCCAGTTCATCACCGAGCGGCGGCTCCCGGACAAGGCTATCGACGTGATTGACGAGGCCGGGGCCTTTGCGCGCATCGAGGCGGATAAGGCGCAGCCTGCGGCCCGGCTCAAGGGCGCCGGCCTGGGTAACCAGGCCAGCCCGGCCGCCGAAGCCGCCGGGGAGCCGGAGCCCGTAGAAATCGGCCTGG
>JAITON010000117.1 GCA_031289935.1 Treponema sp. | reverse complement strand
GGGGCAATCCTGCAGGATTGCGGTCCAGTTGGCGCTTGCGTGCAATCCTACCGGATTGCACTGGACTATTGGGAGATTCTGGCCGCCCCCAGCGGGGGCGCCATCCGGTAGGATTGCGTGCAGTTTGCCCTTGCAAACTGCAACGCTGCTTTGTTCAAAACTTTGTGTCTTCAACATGGCGTAAGTATAGACCTTCTTTATAATAATGTCAAGCGCTTTGCGAAAAAAACATCAAAATCTTGAAAAAAACGTGAAAATCCCGAAAAAAACGAGGGAACGGGTCTTGGATTACCGGTTCAAGCGCGGAACGGAGGGTGAAAACCGCGAGCCGGGATCAGCGCCGCCCAGAATATCGGCCCAGGCCTCGGGGTAACGGCGGTAATACCACCTGGTGCGGCGTTCCCGGGACCAGGCCCTGTGGAAAATCCGGTCCCAAAGATGGTTGAAGTAGGCCGAGGGGATACCCACGAGGATCAGATAGAGAGGGCCCAGGATCCGGGACTGGATACTGTGGCCGTACTCGTGCCGCAGGTCGTTTTCTCCCAGCGATTCCCCGGCGATGATGTATCGCCCCAGGCAGATGCCCATGTCTTGCTTCACCCGGTATACGGTAGAGTCCCGAAAGGGATGTCTCCCCAAGGGCCGCAGGGCCAGGATGTAGAACCCGGCCAGAATGTGCTGGGGAAGTTGCCAGATATAGAGCAGTAGGGTTTTCAAATAGGTGCCGGGCGGAATCGAACCGTCGTATAAAGGTTTTGCAGACCTCTCCCTTACCGCTTGGGTACGGCACCGTGAATACGTTATACAATATCACCAGGCGAAAGTTTTGTCCAGCCCTCAGGAATCAGCGTATTCCCAGGGCATCCTCGTAGAGGGCGATGTAGCGTTTAGCCGAAACATCCCAGGAAAAGTTCTGCTTCATGCCCCGCAGCCGCAGGGCCTCCACCTGGGGCCGCCGGTTGTAGTAGGCCCAGACCGCCCAGCCTACGGTGTTGTGGATTGCCTGAGGGGTCAGGTCGTCAAAGACAAAGCCCGTACCGGTTCCCGTGTCCTGGTCAAAGTTCTCCACCGTGTCCGCCAGGCCCCCGGTATTCCGCACAATCGGCGGGGTGCCGTAGGCCAGGGAATACATCTGGTTAAGGCCGCAGGGTTCGTAGCGGCTGGGCATAAGGAAGAAGTCGCTCCCGGCCTCAATCAGATGGCTTCGTTCTTCATCATAGCCGATGATGGCCCGGAAATTAGAGAGATGGGAGGAGAGACTCCTGAGCTCGTTCTCGCACCAGGCTTCCCCGGTGCCCAGGATCACAAACTGGAGGTTCATATCCCGGCAGATGGACCAGGCTGAACCGTAGGAGGGGCCGAAAAGTTCACCCACCCCCTTCTGCTCCGTGAGCCGGGTTACCATACCGATGACCGGAACGTCCGGGGTATCCGGCAGATTGAATGCCTTCTGGAGGGCCGCCTTAGCCGCCGCCTTGCCGCTCATATCCTTGGCCGAGTACTGGACCGGTATATGGGGGTCCTTGGCGGGGTTCCAGACATGGGTATCAATACCGTTGAGCACTCCCAGGTAATTTCCTTGCCGGGACCGGAGCACCCCGTCGAGCCTAAAGCCCCCGGCGCTCGTCAGGGTTTCCCGGGCGTAAGAAGGGGAGACGGTGTTGAGCTTATCCGCCGAAACAAGCCCTGCCTTGAGGAGGTTCATCATGTTCCAGTCGTCGAAGCCGGCGTTATAGAAGACGTTCCAGTCCAGGCCGGTATAAGAGAAGTTGTCCTTGCTGTAGACCCCCTGGTAACCCAGGTTGTGGATGGTCAGCACCGAAGCGGTCCCGGAGAAACGCTCGTCCCGTTCACGGTACTTGAGGAAGACCGGCACCAGGGCCGTGGGCCAGTCGTGGGCGTGGATGATGTCGGGGAACCAGCCGGTCTTACGGCAGCACTGGAAAACCGCCCGGGAAAAGAAGGCAAAGCGCCGGGGATTGTCCAGGAAATCGGGCTCCGAAGGGCTGCCGTAGATACCGTCCCGGCCGAAAAAGCCCTCGTGGTCGATAAAGTAGACCTCCACCGGGTTCTTCTTCGATGATCCGGGGAGCGTATCGGTATAAACCGCGCTCCAGGCCTCGCCGCCGCCCATGGATACCCCCAGGGGACCCGGCAACTGCCGCAGCTTGTCCCGGCTGATGCCGAAATAGCGGGGGAGGATAATCCTGACCTCGTGCCCCAGCCGGGCCAGAGCCAGAGCCAGGGACGTAACCATATCGGCCAGACCACCGGTCTTTGCGAAGGGAACCGCCTCACTGGCAGCCATCAGGATTTTCATCGTGTACCTCCTGTCCTCTTTAGAAAGACTCTACCACGGCCAGACCCTGCTCCTTGATGAGGCTAAGCCCCAATTCCTGATCCTGAAGCTTGAAGATGACCACCGCCTTGCCGGCGCGCCCCTCCAGGGAGGCATAGAGGTATTCAATATTCACCTTGGACTTCTGGAAGAGCTCCATCACCCGGGCGAGGCTCCCGGGCTTATCCTCGATCTCCACGGCCACCACGTCGCTGATCCTGGTGGTAAAGCCCGCCTTGGCCAGGGCCTCCAGGGCGGCCTCTTCCTTGTCTGCGATGAGCCGCAAGATGCCGAAGTCCGCCGTGTCGGCAATGCTGATGGCCCTGAGGTTCACCCCCGCCTGTGCCAGCACTCCGGTTACTTCCGCGAGCCGGCCCGCGTTGTTCTCCAAGAACACCGATATCTGCTTTATCCGCATACTGCACCCTCCCGATCTTCTCTAATATATATGAGGAAAGCGCCGGTTAACCTCAAGTTAATCAGCGCATCCCTAGATTTGCCGGTTGTCCACAACCCGCTTGGCCTTGCCGATGGAACGCTCAATGCTCTTGGGCTCCACGAGCCTGACCTTGACGCCGATCTGGAGCTTGCTCTTCATCACCCCTTCGATCTTCCTGCGGAGACTCTCCAGGTCCCGGGTCTCGTCGCTAAAGAAATCCTTCTTGACCTCCACCTGGAGCTCTACCTCGTCCAGGTGGCTTTCTCCCCGGTTAAGGACGATGAGGTATTGCGGCTCGGTGCCTTCGATTTCGATCAGGGCCTGCTCGATCTGGCTGGGGAAGACGTTGACCCCCCGGATGATGAGCATGTCATCGGTACGGCCAAAGAGCCGGTGCATCCGGACCGTGGTGCGGCCGCAGGAACAGGGCTCCCGCATGAGGTAGGTAATGTCCCTGGTCCGGTAGCGGAGCAGCGGCGTGCCCTCTTTGGTGAGGGTGGTAAACACGAGCTCTCCCTTTTCCCCATCCGGCAGACGCTTCCCCGTGGCCGGGTCGATGATCTCCGGGTAGAAGAGGTCCTCGTTGATGTGGAGGCCATCCTGGGCCTCGCACTCAAAAGAGATTCCCGGCCCCACGATCTCGGTAAGGCCGTAGATATCGTAGGCCTTCATGCCGTAGCGTTTCTCAATCTCTTTGCGCATGTTCTCGCTCCAGGGTTCGGCCCCGAAACAGCCCTTGGAGAGCGGCAGAGTGCGCAGGTCAATCCCTGCCTCGGCGGCCTCCTCGGTCATATAGAGGGCGTAGGAGGGGGTGCAGGTGAGCATGGTGGATCCAAAGTCCTGCATCACCATGAGCTGCCGCGCCGTGTTGCCGCTGGACATGGGCAGGACCTCGGCTCCCAAGGTCATGGCCCCGTAATGGGCCCCCGGACCCCCGGTAAAGAGGCCGTAGCCGTAGCAGTTCTGGACAATATCATCCTTGGTGCAGCCTGCGGCGGCCATGGTCCGGGCCATCACTTCCCGCCAGATGTTGATATCATTTTGGGTATACTCGTCCACCACGGGCTTGCCGGTAGTGCCGCTGGACATGTGGACCTCCACGATCCGGTCTTTGGGGCAGGCCAGGAGGCCGTGGGGGTAATTCTCCCGGAGATCGTCTTTGCTGGTAAAGGGCAGCCTGGCAATGTCTTCTATGGAATGAATGTCCCGGGAACTCAGCCCCAAATCGTCCATCTTGCGCCGGTAAAAGGGCACGTTGGCATAGAGCATCTCCGCCAGGTTCTTGAGCCGTGCCAGCTGGAGGTGCTGCCGCATCTCCGCTTCCATACATTCATACTCAGGATTGAATATCATCGTATCTTCCTTACGAAGCTCATCATACACCAAGGTGGAGGAAAATGCAAGCAATTAAATTAAAAAAGCGCCCCAGGCGGAGACGCAGAGGAAGAGACCTCCTGAGCTGAGCCTTACTAGGC
>JAITON010000105.1 GCA_031289935.1 Treponema sp. | reverse complement strand
AACCGCCTGATTGCCGAAGAAACCGGCGCGGCCCCGGAACAGGTGGAAAAGGACACGGACCGGGACTACTGGATGAACGCCGATGAGGCGGTCCGCTACGGCCTGATCTCCCGGGTCGTAAGCTCCTGCCGGCAACTCTAAGGCAATACTGACCCCCGGTGTTTTTCTCCAAGCATCATTGGTTCTATCTTTGATAGAACGGCCGAAGCAAATAGCTTCGGCATCGGAGCAAAAAGAGCCGGCGCAATCCGCTACGGCGGATTGCACGAGTCTTTGAGAGTCGAAGCAATCCGCTACGGCGGATTGCACGGGTCGTTTAGAATCGACGCCGGGTCGTTTAGAGCCGACGCCGAGTCTTTGAGAATCGACGCCGACTCTCCGAGAGTCAAAACCGACTCTTTTAGAGTCGACGCCGAGTCTTTGAGAGTCGACGGTTCTATTCTGGATAGAACAATCGAGGTAAAAAGAGTCGGCAGTTCTATCTTTGATAGAACCCGCCGGCTAGGGATATACTGTGGGGCGCAAAGCTGATGACCTCGGGCCGGTTTATCAGACGGTGGTCTACCAGGATCCCCGGGGCGGACATCATCCTAAAGAGGGCCGCTTCCCGGCCGGGATAGAGCGAGTAGGGGGCCTTCCCCAGGTTGATGATCCCCGCAATCCTGCCCGAGCGGCTCTCCAGGCGGAACACGTCCCGGGCGATACCGGTGGCGCCGTATTCATCCCCCGCAAGGCGTTCGTATAAACCGGTGATACGGCTGGTCAGGGCCAGGTCGGCGGCGCTGAGGCGGCCGGGGTCATCGGAACACATGAGCTGCCCTCCCAGAAGAAAGTCCGTCAGGGCCAGGAGCTCCTTTTCGTGCTCCGTAAGCTTGCAGTTCCGGGAGCGGAGGAACACCACATCAGGATCGTTGAGGTAGACCGTGCCGTTCATAAAGGACCGCCCGATGGTGTCCTTAAGGCTCAGGTAGGCGCCGGGGCGGCCGCTGAATCTTAGCAGCCTGAGGGCCTTCCACTCCCACTCTTCCCGGGTATCGGTGCCGATACGGGACAGGGGGAAATGCCGGTAGGAGGGCCCCAGGGGGAGGCCGCAGCCCAGATAGGCCAGGGGGAGGCCCGAGGGGCCTGTTTTCCGGCCCGTCAGCAGGGCGGCGGCCCGCTCGTAGTGCTCCCAGGGACTGCCCCCCTCGGCAAAGACCCCGGAGAAAAACCCGGCGTAGAGAAAGTCCAGTTTGAGGTAGCGGAAGCCCCAGTCGTCAATGACCTGGTTGATGATGAGCCTGATATGCTCCAGGACGTCCTTCCGGGAAAGGTCCAGGCAGTAGAAACGCCGGTGCTTGTCCCAGTTGTTGTTATAGCCTGCCACGACCGCTTCCCCGGACTCGTCCCGGAGCAGCCAGCCGGGACGCTCCGCAAAGATCCGGGAGCGGCGGGTTACCAGGAAGGGGGCCAGCCAGAGGCCCGGGACCAGACCCGCCGCCTCAATTTGAGCGGCCACCGGGGCCAGGCCGCGGGGGAAGCGTCCGGCGTCGGCCTCCCAGTCCCCTACGGCCTGCTCCCAGCCGTCGTCAATCTGGAAGACTGCCGGCTGTTCCCGGTCAATATACCAGCGCTTGATGAGGTTTTCCGTGCGCTGCAGCCCCGCCAGGTCCTCCAGGATGATCTTTTCATCAATATGGGTGTAATGATTGTACCAGGACTCGTAGCCCCCGGGGCGCTTCCCCAAAAACCCGATGGACTGGAAGGCCCCCTCCTGCTGATAAATCAGGCCCAGGGCATCCTTGAAGTTGAAGTAGCCTTCGGCGGAGAAGACGGCGATTTCCGCCATGAGCTCCCCGGCCTGCCAGACTTTACCGGGACAGAAGACCTCAGGGGTTACCAGCCGCCGGTTCCGGTTGACGTGGTAGCTCACCGGGGGCAGGGCGCCGCCTTCCCGGGAGGCCATACAGAGGTAGTGGTCCCCCGAGCGGAGGTACAGGATAAAGTGCCCCAGGTGCCAGTCCTGGTCCCCGCCTGGTTCCGCGCCTTCGCCTTCCCGGGCAATATGCCGCATCAGTTCCGGGATCAGCCGGACCGGCCCGGAGAGACGTTCCCCGGCGGCCAGTTCCCAGCCCGGAGCCCAGGAAGACCAGCCCCCGGCGTGGAGCGCCAGGTCCCCGGACTCCCGGAAACGGGCCCCTGCCGCCGCGCCGAGGCCTGCCAATTCCACGAGGGCCTCAAAAGTCCAGGAATCCAGGGGAATGGTAAAACCCGTAAGCCCTTCCCGGCCGGCCCGGTAGCTCAGGGAACCCCCCGAGAGGCCCCGCGGCAGGGGAGAACGCCCGGAGCTTATCCCCGCAATCTCAATATCCATGCCCGGCAGTTTAGCACGGACCGGCTCCCTGGGGAAGTGCTGATTGACGCTGCTCCCGGAAAGGAATAAAGTATCGGTATGTGGGATGCGGAATACAGACCGGGCCCCGGCGGCAATGCCTCTTGAGCTGGCGGCCTTCCTGGGGAATCCTGGGGAGGTTTATGCCCGTAACCGGCACAACGCCGGGCGGCTTGCGGCGGAAAAACTTTCCTTTTACGCCGCCCTGAACTGGCGGAACAAGTTCAAGGGCTGCTATGCGGAACAGGATATCCCCCCCCAGGCGCGGTTTATCATGCCGGAAACCTACATGAACCGCTCCGGGGAAGCGGTCGCGGCGGCGGCGGCCTTCTTCAAGATACAAGCCGGGGACATTATCGTGGTCCACGATGAGCTGGAACTGCATCTGGGCACGGTCTCCCTCAAGTTCGGGGGGGGCCTGGGGGGCCATAACGGGCTCCGTTCCCTGCGGGAGACCCTGGGGACGGCGGACTTCTGGCGGCTCCGGATCGGTATCGGTAGGCCCGGCGACCGGGAACCCGGCAGGGGAGGGGGCCCGGAACACCACGGCGATATAGCGCTCTGGGTCTTGCAGGACTTTAGCGCCGCCGAGCAGCCCCTGCTGGATCAGAGCCTGGAGGCCGCCGCCGGGCTCCTGGTCGAGGCCTTTCGCCGGGAACCTGCCGGTCTCTTGCCTGAATGGGCCAAGAAACGCTGCCTTCCCGCATAAAACTACAGGGGAATTGACACGCTCGTCCTCGGAACCTGGCAGGGAATCTATTTCTGCGAGTTCGACGGGCCCCGGGAGAGAACGTTTATGGTAAGTGTGGAGTAGCGCTGCCTTTGACACGCTCCTCTTGCGCTGTACAGACGGTTTCCCCTGCTGTTAAGCATCCGCCTCTCTGGGCGCCTGTTTTTCAATCGTGCCGGCCGCACAGGCGTACACGGTGTACTCCTCGTGGCCGTCCAGTCCCAGTACCGCGTCGCATTTCGCCTGGTCATACGCCGCCATGCAACAACTGCCCAATCCCAGGGCCGATGCGCTGAGCATGGCGTTCTGACCCAGATGTCCCAGGTCGATGAGCAGCACCCGGTGCGCGAAGACGCTGTAACGCCACTCAGCGCGGTACGGTATACAGCTCCAGAACAGTATCAGCGGCGCCTTGGCCGCCCATGTCTGCCCGGCCAGCATCGCGCTGACCGTCTCCTCGTAACCGGGCAGCTCACCGAGATATTCCAAGCTGTTCTCGAGCGGCAGATAGTGGTAAAGGCCCTGCGGCAGACCTTCGACGGCGCGCGCCGCGACATAGGTCTCAAAGGGATGCCGCGCTCCACCGCTGGGCACGGGACGCAGGGTGAAATAGTTGCTGCCCACTATCGACTGTACGCCCTGTGTACTCCAGAGCATGAACGCCAGCTGCTCCAGCGTTATCGCGGTATCCGTGTACTTGCGCTCACTGCGGCGGATGTTGAGCAGCTCCAGGTATGAGTCCTGGTGCGGCAGACCGTCAAACCCGGTGGGCAGGGGGATTTTCGTCTTTGATGACGATGCCTTACAGAGCGGAGGCTGGGTCAGCCGCTTCTGCTGATCGCTGGGGCTTTGCTCCTTGGTGAGGTTACATTTCGTAAAATCACGCATTTGATTGATTTGCGCGGATAATCCCGCATTATGCCCGGTTTCCATTA
>JAITON010000068.1 GCA_031289935.1 Treponema sp. | reverse complement strand
GGGAAAAGGGCCGGTAAAAGAGGAATCCCTGGGAAGGGTCCGCCGCTTTAGGAGGAACCGCCGGTTCCATGCGGGACCCCAGAGGGCCTTTGGCTTGCGGGGCCGCCGCAATCGGACCGTACGGTTCCGGAGACTCCTCCGGGAGAAGCGGCCGGGACCCGCCCCGGATATTCAGCAGGAGGAAAACCGTCAGATAGACCGTGCAGAAGAGAGCCCCCAGGAGAATCCCGTTGACGGGATCTGTGTATTCAAAGCGGAACTCCAGGACCCCTGCAAAGACCAGGGCCGTGAGCACGGCAAAGAGGAGCATCGAAATGAGGAGGCTGAGACCGGCCTTAGAGCTTAGAGTCATGTCCCTTTATCATCGGCAAAATCTCCGGTATTATTGAAAATAATGCGTGAATTACAGGAAACAGCGGAAAGGCCCAAGCGGGCCCTCCTGGTGAGCGTCCGGAAGGCGGGGACCCCCGATGACTCCTCCCTGGCCGGGGAACTGGCGGGCCTGGCGGATACCCTGGGCCTGGAGATCGCCGGGCAGGAGACGGTCCGGGTCCGGGAGAACCAGCCCCACTACGGTATGGGGAGCGGCAAGGCGGAGGAACTGGCAGAAAAGGCCCGGACCCTGGGGGTGGACTGCGTGGTCTTTGACCAGGATCTGAGCCCTTCCAAGCAGCGGAACTGGGAGGCCCTCTCCGGCGTCTCCGTGCTGGACCGCCGGGAACTTATCATTCAGATATTTTCGTCCAGGGCCCGGACTAGGGAGGCGGAGCTCCAGGTCTCTCTGGCGGAACTTGTCTACGCCCTGCCCCGCTTAAGCCACAAATACATCGACCTCTCCCGGCAGCGGGGGGGCCGTTACGGGACCAAGGGTTCCGGGGAGACCCGCCTGGAAACGGACCGCCGGCAGATCGAGGAGCGGATGGGCCGGCTCAGGCTGGAGCTTACCGAGGTGCGCCGCCAAAGGGAACTCCAGCGGAAGAAGCGGGAAAAGGCCGCCCTCCCGGTCTGCGCTCTGGTGGGATACACCAACGCAGGCAAGTCCTCTCTCTTTAATGCCCTTTGCGCCCTTTTTGGTGATGATAGCCAGAGCCGGGGGGCCCCGGTTCTGGTGGAGGACAAGCTCTTCGCCACCCTGGACCCCACTACCCGGCGTATCGACCGGCCGGGCCGGCGCCCTATCCTGCTGGCGGATACCGTGGGATTTATCCGGCGGCTCCCTCACGAGCTGGTGGACGCCTTCCGGGCCACGCTGGAGGAAGCGGTCCAGGCGGACCTGCTCATCCACGTGCTGGATGCCGCAGACCCCAATATTGACGCCTACTATGCCGCCACCATGGAAGTCCTCGACCATCTGGGGGCCGGGAAAAAGCCCATGATCGTGGTCCTGAACAAGGTGGATCTCGTCGCCAGGAGCGGCCCGGCCCTCAGGGCGCGCTACCCCGGATGGGCCGAGGAGAGTCTGGCGGTCTCCGCCCGGGACGGTTCCGGGCTCCCGGCCCTGCTGGAAAAGATCGAGGGGGCCTTCGAGGCGCCCCTCCTCAGCTTCCGCTTCCCCCCGGAGCGGCACGATCTCGTGGCCCTGCTCCACCGGAGCGGGAATGTGCTCTCCGAGACCTATCCCGGAGACGCTATCCTGGTGGAGGCCCGGCCGGACCGCCAAACCGCAGAAAAACTCCGGGACTATCTTGTTTAGGGCCGATCTGCTATAGTCAGGGTATGTATCGATCCATCCGGCGGCAGGACCGCCAAATTCACCGGGACGAGGCTCTGGCAATCCTCAGACAGGGCTTCTACGGCATCCTTTCCTTTATGGCTGAAGACGGCTGCCCCGCCGGGATCCCCCTGAACTATACCGTTGACGGGAGCGGGGAGGCTATCTACTTCCACCACGCCCCGGAGGGCCTGCTCCCCGACAGCCTCGCCAGGGACCCCCGGGTGTGTTTTACCGTGGTGGCCTGCGCCGAGGCTCTGCCGGAAGCATTCTCCACCGCCTACGAGAGCGTCCTGGCCCGGGGAACCACCGTGCCGGTAGCCGGGGAGGAGAAGCGGGAGGCCCTTATGTCCCTCTGCCTCAAACACCGGCCCGGAGGCGATGAAGCCGCCGCAAGCTACGTCGCTAAGGGTATTGACGGCTGCATAGTCTATAAAATTACGGTAGAAAACCTCTGCGGCAAGCGGCGGAAAAAATAGGAGGACAAATCATGTTAAGCGGAATCGCTCATCTGGCCCTGAACGTCAAGGATATGGAAAAGTCGGTGGACTTCTACACCTGTGTGCTGGGCCTCAAAAAAGCCTTTGAGCTCCCCGAACCCCGGAGCGGGAAGCCCTGGATCGTCTACCTCTACCTGGGGGGCAGGCAATTTGTGGAGCTTTTCTACCATGGGGTTGACGCCTGCCCGGTGGACCACGCCCAGGGCTTTAATCATATCTGCCTTGAGGTTGATGATATCCATCAGATCGCAAGCCAGATCCAGACGGCGGGCTGCAAGATGGATGTCCTCCCCCTACAGGGAGCCGACAAGAACTGGCAGGCCTGGGTTACCGACCCCGATGGCGTCAAGATAGAATTGATGCAAATAAGCCCCGACTCCCCCCAGGGCCGGATCATCGCCCAAGGGAAGGTCTAGGGACACGCTGGATCGTCTACTCCTCCAGCATCAAGAGCGTCTTGGGGTCCAGCCGCAGGGCGCTCTGGCCGGGGTTCAGGGTTTCCCGGTCCTTGACCACCGCGAGTTTGATGTGGTCCGGCCTGGGGTCCAGAACAACGATCACGTCCATCACATCGGCGTAACCAGCCAGGGCCGCCGGGATACCCTGCTTGTCGTAACGTTCCGCGTTGCAACTATACCAGAAGCTGAGCCCCAGTTCGGCCGCCGCTTTCTTGACCTTGGCGATCTGCTCCGGGTCGGTCTTGGCGAAGTCGAACCCATCGATGATGATCCACTGGGCATTGAAACCCCCGTCCCGAATCAGCGCCCCGAGACTGTTCAGAATCTGCTCCCCGGTAACCCCTTCCTGGGTAAACTTCATCAGAACCCGGTTCTTGACGATCTCGTTCTTCACCTCGTCAAGCTGTTCCAGGTTCTTCTTCCTCACGGACTCCTCAAAAATCTCCTCGTACCAGGCCAGCACATAGTCGCTGTGCTTGGTAAAGGACACATGGATCACCTTCTGGTCCTGGAGCAGCTTGTCCAGGGCGATCTGTACCAGCACCGAGGTCTTGCCCAGCCCCGCAGGCGCGGCAATGATGCCGATTTCGCCAGGTTTGAGCCCTCCCCGGATGGACTGCATAAACACTCTCACGGGGCTGCGGGATATCAAATCTTCTTTCACCATTTACCTTGCCTCCTTCCGGCGTTTGTCCTCGTATTCCTTGATGAGGGCCTCGCTGATGCTCTGGGGCACTTTGCCGTATTTCTCAAACTCCATGGTGAACTCCGCCTTGCCCTGGGTCAGGGAGCGGAGCACCGTGGAATAGCCAAACATCTCGCTTAAGGGCACCTCGGCCTCCACCCGGCTGAAGATACCGTCCTCGGTAGACGCCGCTATTATACCACGCCTTTGGTTGATGCTGGCGAAAATATTCCCCTGGAACTCCGTGGGCCCCTCCACGGCAACCTTCATAATAGGCTCCAGAATGCAGGGCCGGGCCTTAGTATAGGCTTCCCGAAAGGCCCCGATGGCCGCAAGCTGGAAGGCGATATCCGAAGAGTCCACCGGGTGGGACTGGCCGTCGTTAATCACGCAGCGAATATTGACAATAGGGAAGCCGATAAGGCTGCCCCTCTTGACGGCCTCCTTAAAGCCCTTGTCGCAGCTCGGCACGAAATCCGTAGGGATGGCGGCGCCCTTGATCAGGTCCACAAACTCGTAGTCCCCCTCGGCCCAGGGCTCCATATAGCCCGCCACCCGTCCGTACTGGCCGGAGCCGCCGGTCTGCTTCTTATGGGTATAGTTGAAGTCCGCTCTTTGGGTGATGGCTTCCCGGTAGGCCACCTGGGGCATGCCGGTTTCCACCTCGCACTTGTACTCCCGTTTCATTCGCTCGATATAAACTTCCAAATGAAGCTCCCCCATACCCTGCACGATGGTCTGGTTCGATTCGAAGTCCACGTAAGTGCGGAAGGTGGGGTCCTCCTTGGTAAAGCGGTTCAGGGCCTTGGCCAGTTGGTCTGTGCTCTTCTTGTCTTTCGGGGTAACGGCCAGGCTGATGACCGGCTCGGGCACATACATGGAGGACATGGCGTAGTTGAGGCCCCCGCCGCAGAAGGTGTCCCCGCTGGCGCAGTCGATGCCGAAGAGGGCCACGATGTCGCCGGGGGCCCCCTCGCCGATATCCTCCATGTTATCAGAGTGCATCCGCACCAGGCGGCCTACCTTGAACTTCTTCCGGGCCCGGGTGTTGATGAGCTCATCGCCCTTTTTCAATGCCCCCTGGTAGATCCGCACATAGGTGAGCTGGCCGTACTGGCCTTCCTCAAGCTTAAAGCCCAGGGCCACCGTGGGACGTTTTTCGTCTGCGGAAAGTTCCACGAGCTTTTCCGCCGCATCCAAATCCAGGGCGAAGTTCTTGACCTCCGTGGGGTTGGGGAGGTAGTAGTTGACCCCGTCCAACAGGGGCTGGATACCCTTGTTCTTGTAAGCCGAGCCCACCATAACGGGCACGAATTTCTCCGCCAGAGTGCCCTTGCGGACGGCCGCCCGGATAGTCTCCTCTGGAATGGCCCCGCCGCCCAGAAATTTCTCCGCCAGCTCATCGTCGAACATGGAGGCTGCGTCGAGCAGTTCCTCCCGGTACTTCTCCGCATCGGCCTTGAGGTGGCCGGGAATATCGGCATAGCGGATCTCCGTGCCCGCGTCCCCATCAAAGTAGACCGCCTTCATACCGATGAGGTCCACCAGGCCCTCAAGCTTGTCTTCCAGGCCGATGGGTATCTGGATCATCACCGCGTTAAGGCCCAACTTGTCCCGGAGCTGATTTTTCACTTTGAAGGGATTGGCGCCGGTACGGTCGCACTTATTCACAAAGGCGATCCGGGGCACGTGATAGCGCTTGAGCTGCCGGTCCACCGTGATGGACTGGCTCTGGACACCCCCCACGGCGCAGAGCACCAGGATGGCCCCGTCGAGCACCCGCAGGGAACGCTCCACCTCGATAGTAAAGTCCACGTGCCCGGGGGTGTCGATCAGGTTGACGGT
>JAITON010000195.1 GCA_031289935.1 Treponema sp. | reverse complement strand
GTCCTTTTGCTTGGTACGGCGGCCCTGGCTTGCTGCCGGGTCCTGGCCCGGGCGCCTCCCCAGCTCTTGGGGGGCGATACTTCCCTGTTCCGCCTGGCGGGCCTCAGCCTGGGCGCCCTGGTCCTGGGCTTCTGCCTGGGGACGGCCGCCCGGGCGAGTATCCTGCCGGCCCGTCTCGGTATTGCGGCGGAGCGGGTTACCGGTATTGAGGGCCTTCTGGCCGATGATCCCCGGAACGCCGCCGGGGGCTGGGGTATGGGCTATCTGGAGCTCCGGGCCGCAGCAGGGGAGGGGGGCCTCCGGGTCTCCGCCACGGGCCGGGTCCTGGTCTACTATGACGAAGAAGTGATCCCCCGGATCAGTTCCTTCGGGCGGGGGAGCCGGGTCTATCTTGAAGGGAGCCTTCTGGGCGCCGGTTCCGGCGGTTTGCCCCGCTTCCGGGCCCGCTCGGTTCATGTGCTGGTTCCGGCCCCGGCCATCGAGGGCTTCCGCACGGAGATCCGGCTCAGACTGACGGAGTTTTTCCGGCTCCGGGATTGGGGGGGCCTGGCCCTGGCGCTGCTGGTGGGGAGCCGGGACCTCCTGGATTCGGATCTGGCTGCGGCCTACCGCCGGGCAGGCTGCTCCCACGTGCTGGCCCTCTCGGGGATGCATCTGGCGGTGATCGCTTCAATAATCGCCTTCCTGCTCAAGAAGCCCCTGGGGCTCTTTCCGGCGGCAGTCCTGGGGGTATTGCTGATCTCCGCCTACGTGTATCTGGCCGGGGGCCAGCCCTCTCTGGTCCGGGCCATGGTGATGTACCTCCTGGGGACAGTGGCTGTGCTCGGGGGCTTTAAGAGCAGCGGACTCCCCCTTTTGAGCCTGGCCTTTCTGATCCAGCTCTCCCTAAGCCCTGGCGATGCCGGTTCGGGCTCTTTTATCCTCTCCTACCTGGCCCTGGCGGGGATTCTCGTCCTGAGCGGGCCGGTCCACGAAATGCTCCGGGCCTGGCTGCCCGGGGCTCTGTCCCAGGGCTTTGCCGCCTCCCTGGGGGCTTTCCTGGCCACCGCCGCGGTGAGCGCCGCTACCTTCGGCGAGCTTTACCCTGTGGGGCTCCTGGCCTCTCTGATCATCACGCCCCTGAGCACGGTCTTTATGATCCTTGCCATGGCCTGTCCCCTGGTTATGGTCCTGGTCCCGGCCCTGGCGGGGCTCCTGGACCGGGGGCTCTCCCACTATTACGGCCTTCTCAACAAGACTGCCGCCCTGGCAGGACTTGCGCCGGGGATTCCCGCAGGCGTCCTGCCGGTGCTCATCGTATCAACCCTGGGAATCCTGGCCATCCTCCTTGCGGGGAAGCGGCGAAAGGGTTATTATGACCGCTTGGAACCCTTCGATGGCGCTTAACTATAATTCCCCCCTGGAGCTCCGCCGCTTTCTGGACGAGCGGGGCTTGGGGATGCGGAAACGCTACGGTCAAAACTTCCTGATCAACGGTCGTGCCCGGGAGACCCTGCTGGATGCCCTGGGTGCGGGTCCCGGCGGCCCCGGAGGCGGACGGGTCTGGGAGATCGGGCCGGGGCTGGGCGCCATGACCGCAGGGCTCCTGGACCGGGGGGCTCTGGTGACGGCCTTTGAGATTGATCCGGGCTTTATCACGGTCCTCCGGGAGCTCTTCGGCGCCCGGCCCGGCTTCAGTCTGATACCAGGGGACGTGCTCAAGACCTGGAAAACGGCGCCGGCCCATGAAGGGGATTACTTTTTGGGCAATTTACCCTATACTATCGCTGCGGTCCTCTTGGGAGACCTGATCGAAGGGAAGAGGTTTTTTAGACGTATGGTGGTGACGGTGCAGAAAGAAATGGCCCGGCGTATGGCCGCCCGGCGGGGATCCCCCGACTATTCCTCCTTTTCTCTGCTCTGCGGCTCGGCCTATACGGTGCGGCCCCTCATGGAGCTTAAGGGCGCTTCCTTCTATCCCGAGCCAAGGGTGGATTCCCAGGGAGTGCTGTTGGAGCTCAGAACCGATGTAGATCCCCGCTCCTATCCCGGGCAGTTGTATCCCCTGGTTCGCGCCCTCTTTTCCTCCCGCCGGAAGACGGTGAAGAATAACCTCAGGCGCTATCTCGCTCCCCGCTTTCCCGGCTCCCAGGCCGATGCGCAATGTGGCGCGGTCCTACAGGCGGCGGGGATCAGTGAAATGGCCCGGGCGGAAACCCTCATGTTTGATGATTTCCTGGCCCTGGCCCAATCCCTGGAGGCGGCCCGTGGGAATCCCTGAAAATATCGCCTTGATCCGGGAGCGGATAGAGGCCGCCTGTACCCGTGCCGGTAGAAAGAGCGCTGAGGTCCGTCTCATGGGGGTCTCCAAGTTCCAGAGCCTCGCCGCCGTGGAAGCGGCCTGGGGAGCAGGGATCAGGCTTTTCGGCGAAAACCGTGTCCAGGAGGCGGTGGAGAAATTCGCCGGGTTTTCCGGGAGGCATCCGGGGACCGAACTCCACTTGATCGGCGCCTTGCAGCGCAACAAGGTAAAGACCGCCTGCTCCCTCTTCGACGGTATTCAATCCGTGGACCGGGACGAGCTTATTGTTGAATTGGGGAAAGTTGCCGCCATCCGGGGCTCAAGGTTCCCGGTACTGCTGGAACTGAACGCCGGGGAGGAGTCCAAGTCGGGCTACCGGGATCTGGATACTCTGCTCTCTGGTGCGGAAAGGCTCCTCACCCAGCGGGCCCTCCTGCCAGCGGGCCTGATGACCATAGCCCCCCTGGCCGGCGGCGAGGGGGAAACCCGCCGGGCCTTCCGCTCCCTTAAAGCGGCCCAGAGGCAGCTTGAAGCCCGGTTCCCCGGAAACGATTGGTCTTGCCTTTCCATGGGCATGTCCGGGGACTTTGAGATCGCCATTGAGGAGGGCTCTAGCCTGGTGCGGATCGGTACCGCCCTATTTGGAGCACGAAACCCATGAAACAATCCTTCCAGAGGGCTCTCGCCCTGATCCTGCTCCTTACATGCGGCCTTGTCGCGCTCCCGGCTCAGAGCGCGGGGGAAACGGCGCCCCCGGTTCTGCCTGAGCCCTCGTCAACGGAAGCGTCCGAAAGTACCTTTCTCCAGGATCTTCGGCGGGGGGAAATCATCTTTTTCGGAGTCCTGCCCTTTGCCTTTGCCATCTCTTCTATTTCCATTGATATGTACCGTTGGGTCACCCACGACTGGAACTCCGGCTATGCCCCCCTCTTCGGTACGGTTCCCCGGACCACGGTGGAGAACGGGGTCAGTCTGGCCATTGCCGGGGGGATCTCCCTGATCGCCGCCCTGGTGGACTTTTTCATTGTCGATGCCAAACGGGACCGGGCTGCCCGGGAGTCCGCGCCCTCAGCCCCGGTCATTCGCCGCAGCCCCTGGCCGGCCGGTGAAGCGCCTCCTGCTGATGAAGAAGCCTCCGTTGCCTCACCGGCAACGAGCGTTGCCGGTGAGGCAACGCCCTAGTGCCCGCCTGGTCAGGCAGGGTAGGGGAGCCCGGCGGTCTTCGTCTTGACCGTTATACCGCAGAGGAGCTCGGTCTCCTCTCCCGGTCCCAGGTCAAGGCCCGTAAGCTCGAAGCCCGGGTCAACGGCAGGGCCGTTAAGGTTTCGCGGCTCCTCAAACTTGGGGATTTCCTGGAGCTTTCCTGGGAGGAAGCCCAGCCTGATGATCTGGTCCCCGAGGATATTCCCCTGGACATCATCTACGAGAATGAGCGGGTCATCGTGGTCAATAAGGCCCAGGGTATGGTGGTCCACCCCGGTTCGGGTAATTTCCGGGGGACCCTGGCCAATGCGCTTCTCTACCGGCGGCTCCAGTACGGTACTATCGGGACCTGTGCCGGGGGACTACGTCCGGGGATCGTCCACCGGTTGGACAAGGACACTTCCGGGGTTATGATCGCCGCCTGGGACGAGGCGGCGCTGGCCTTTCTCCAGGAACAGTTCCGGGAGCGAACCGTGCGAAAGACCTATGCGGCCCTGGTCCGGGGCGCGCCCCCTAGAGTGCGGGGCCGGATCGAGACCCGGATTGTCCGGGACCCCCGGAACCGGAAGCTCTTTACCGTGTCAGCGGACCGGGGTAAGGCGGCCCTTACCCTGTACCGGCTTGTTTGGACCCGGCAGGCATACTCGCTCCTCCTCCTCCGGCCCCGGACCGGGCGGACCCACCAAATCCGGGTACATCTGCGGCACCTGGGCTGCCCCATACTGGGGGATCCCCTCTACGGCCGGGAAGACCCCCGCTTTCTCCATGCCGGCCTGATGCTCCACGCAGCCGCCCTCTGCGTCAGGCTCCCTGGCGAAGTTCCGCCTGGCGAAGTTCCGCCTGGCGAAGTTGCCCAGCAGAGATTCCGGGCCCCCCTGCCGGCCCGTTTCCGGGAGATTTTCGAATGTCTCGCCTCACTATAGTCGCCCAGGAGGGGGCCTTTCTCGTGGTCGACAAACCTCCCCGGCTCCATACCGTCCCCCTGAAAAGGAGCGCTCCCAGGGGCGTCTCTGGGAGCACCCTCCTGGACTACTGGGCCCAATCCTTCCCGGAGATTCGTTCGGTCCGGGGGCCAAATCCCTGGGAAGGCGGCGTCCTCCACCGTCTGGACTACGAGACCTCCGGGCTGGTTCTGATTGCCCGGACCCAGGCCTTTTACGATGCCCTCCGTAGGCAGCAGGAGGAGGGCCGTTTTGTTAAGTTCTACGCGGCAATGACCCGGAAGGAACCTTGCCCGGAGCTTCCCTCCGGCTTCCCCCCGGGAGGCCTGCCGGGTCTTTCCCTGGCGCTGTC
>JAITON010000147.1 GCA_031289935.1 Treponema sp. | reverse complement strand
TGAGCCCTGGGCAGAGCCCTGGGCAGAGCCCTGGTATTGGCCCGGCCCATACGCTGATATTGGCCACCCCCACAGCATAGTGTGGGCCCGGCCCATACGCTGGTATTGGCCACCCCCATAGCATAGTATGGGCCACCCCCACAGCATAGTGTGGGCCACCCCCATAGCATGGTGTGGGCCACCCCCATAGCATAGTATGGGCCACCCCCATACGCTGATATTGGTCAGACCCACAGCATAGTGTGGGCCACCCCCATAGCATGGTGTGGGCCCGGCCCATACGCTGATATTGGCCCGGGCCATAATCTACTGCCGCCGTTACCCCCGGGCGGCCCCCAGGGCAGAGCCCCGGGCGGCCCCAGGGGCCCTTGCTGAAACATCCGGCATCATATATAGTAGCGATACAGTACATTTGGAGGATCATTATGGCAGAATTGAAGGGTTCAAAGACCTGGTCGAATCTGGCGGCAGCCTTTGCGGGGGAATCCCAGGCTTTCACCAAGTATAACTATTATGCGTCCAAGGCCGAGAAGGATGGCTACCGGCAGATTGGGGCCTTGTTCCGGGAGACCGCAGGCAACGAAAAGGAGCATGCCGAGATCTGGTTCAAGCTGCTCCACGGCGGCGAGATGCCCGGCACGGTAAGCAACCTCAAGGACGCCGCGGCCGGGGAGCGTTACGAGTGGACCGATATGTACGCCGGGTTCGCCAAGACCGCCGAGGAAGAGGGCTTTGCCCAGATTGCCTCCCTCTTTAAGCTGGTGGGGGCCATCGAAAAGGAGCACGAGGAACGCTACCGGCAGCTCCTGGCCAACATCGAGGGGGGGCTGGTCTTCTCCCGGGAGGGCGACCAGGTCTGGCAGTGCGCTAACTGCGGCCATATCATCATCGGCAGGCAGGCGCCGGAGCTTTGCCCGGTCTGCAAGCATCCCAAGAGCTATTTCCAGATTAAGGCGGAGAATTACTGATGACTCGTGAGGCGGCCTGGGAATTGTTAAAGCAGCACAACAAAGACCCCTTTCACTTGCAGCACGCGCTCACGGTGGAGGGGGTCATGCGCTGGTATGCCCGGGAGCTGGGTTCAGGCGATGCGGAGGAGTTCTGGGGCAACGTAGGGCTCCTCCACGATATTGATTTTGAGGAATACCCCGGCGCGCACTGCGTCAAGGCGCCGGAGCTGCTCCGGGCCGGCGGGGCCGACGAGGCGACTATCCACGGGGTGGTCTCTCACGGCTGGGGCCTGAGCGGGACGGAGGCCAGGCCCGAACACCTGATGGAAAAGCTGCTGTTTGCGGCGGACGAGCTCACGGGCCTTATCTGGGCGGCGGCTATCGTCAGGCCCTCCAGGAGCGTTCAGGATCTGGAGCTTAAATCGGTAAAGAAGAAGTACAGGACCCCGGCCTTTGCGGCGGGCTGCTCCCGTGAGGTGATCGAAAAGGGGGCGGCCCTCCTGGGCTGGGAACTGGATACGCTGATCGAAAAGACCATCCTGGCCATGCGTTCCTGCGAAGCGCCGGTCAATGCCTTTATGGAGCAGTACCGGACTTGAGCGCGGCGGCAGGCAAGGCCCTTATCGCCATGTCGGGGGGGGGTGGACAGTTCCGTGGCGGCTTCCCTCATGGGGGACGCGGGCTGGGACTGCGTGGGCCTTACCCTCAAGCTCTTCGACGGGGGGAGCCGCTGCTGTTCCCTGGAAGACGTGAACGATGCCCGGGCGGTGGCGGACCGTCTGGGGATGCCCCATTATGTGCTCAACTATACCGAACGCTTTAGCCGGGACGTGATCGGCCGCTTTATCGCGGGCTATGAACGGGGGGAGACGCCCAACCCCTGTATCGACTGCAACCGCTACATCAAGTGGAAGGGGCTTTTGGAGCGGCTCGGGCAGCTTGGCTTCGATTGCCTGGCCTCGGGCCATTACGCCCGGACCGGGCAGAGCGGCGGCCGCCGGCTCCTCAAGAAGGGCCGGGACCTCCAGAAGGATCAGAGCTATGTTCTTTACGGTCTTTCCCAGGAGGAGCTTGCCCGAACCCGGTTCCCCCTGGGGGATCTGACCAAGGCCCAGGTCCGGGAGATTGCCGCCGGCCGGGGTTTCATCAATGCGAAAAAGGATGAAAGCCAGGATATCTGCTTTGTGCCCGATGGCGACTACGGGAGCTTTATGGAGCGTTACACGGGAAGGTCCTACCCGCCGGGAGATATCCTCGGCCTGGATGGGGCGGTACTGGG
This sequence comes from Treponema sp., assembly GCA_031289935.1. Lineage (GTDB taxonomy): Bacteria > Spirochaetota > Spirochaetia > Treponematales > Breznakiellaceae > JAITON01. The sequence continues at coordinate 2,424 of JAITON010000147.1, read as the reverse complement.
CCGGCACCGGGGGCAGTTACGCTACACCATCGGCCAGCGGCGGGGGCTCGGGGTGGCGGGGAATGTCCCCCTCTACGTGGCCGCCAAGGACCCGGCCGCCAATACCCTGACCCTGGGACCCGGGTCGAGTCTCTATTCCCGCTCCCTGACGGCCCGGGACCTCAATCTGATTGCCTGTGATTCCCTGGAAGGGCCCCTGAGGGTGGCTGTAAAGACCCGCTACCTGCAAAGGGAGCAGCAGGCCACGGCGGTCCAGACCGGGGAAGACAGCCTGCGGGTGGACTTCGACGAGCCCCAGCGGGCGGTTACGGCGGGGCAGGCGGTGGTGCTCTACGACGGAGACACGGTTATCGGCGGCGGGACCCTTGCGACGGCCTTTTAGGCGCCGTCCCGCGCCTGAGCGCGGGGGGAACCTTTGACGGGCGGGGGAAGGCGGGCTATACTGTCTCCATGCACCAGGCAAAATCCTTTACCGCCAAGCCCCTGCGCGTCTTTATTTCCTACTACCGGCCCCACCGGAAGCTCTTTGGGGTGGACATGTTTTTCGCCTTCCTCATCTCCGGGGCGGACCTCCTCTTCCCCCTGCTGACCAAATACACGATAGAAACCCTGCTCCCCGGCCGGCTCTACCGCTCCTTCTTCATCATGATAGGCCTGGCGGCGCTGCTCTACCTCTTTCGCATGGGCTTCAGCTACGTGGTAACCTACTGGGGCCACACCCTGGGAACTTACATCGAGGCGGACATGCGGCGGGATCTCTTCGGCCACCTCCAGGAGATGCCCTTTTCCTTCTACGACAACCACCGCACCGGCCATCTCATGTCCCGGGTTACCAACGACCTCTTCGAGGTTACCGAGCTGGCCCACCACGGCCCGGAGGATGTCTTTATCTCCCTCCTCACCCTGGCGGGTTCCTTCGTGCTGATCCTCCTGATGCGCTGGGAGATGGCGGTGGTCATCTTTACCGTCATGCCCCTCATGCTGGTCCACATCATCCTTTCCCGCAAGCGGATGATGGCCGCCTCCCGGAAGGTGAAGGAGCGGACCGCAGAGATTAACGCCTCCCTGGAGTCGAGCATTTCCGGGGCCCGGGTGGCCAAGGCCTTTACCAACGAAAGCCACGAGAAGGGGAAGTTCGCCGGGGGCAACGAACGCTTCAAACGCGCCCGGAGGACCTACTACCGGAGCATGGCGGCCTTCCACTCCCGGCTGGAGTTTCTTACGGGCCTCCTCAATGTGATCGTCCTGGCCGCCGGGGGCTTCCTCATCATGCAGGACCGGATGACTTTGGCGGAACTCATCACCTGCAACCTCTTTGTGGCGGCCTTTCTCCAGCCCATCAGACGGCTCCAGAACTTCGTAGAGCAGTACACCACGGGCATGGCCGGCTTCGGCCGCTTCCTGGAGATCATGCGGATTGAGCCTGATATTAAGGACCAGCCCGGGGCCCTGGACCTGGAGCAGGTCCGGGGGGACATCCTGTACCGGGACGTGAGCTTTGCCTATCATACCGCTCCCGAAGACGCTGCCGGTAACGGCAAGGATGCCGGTCAAACCCTTGTCTTACGGCGGGTGAACTTGAGCGTGCCCGCAGGGACCAGTATCGCCCTGGTAGGGCCTTCGGGGGGCGGCAAAACCACCCTCTGCCAGCTCCTGCCCCGGTTCTACGATATCCGGGAGGGGAGCATCACCGTAGATGGCCGGGACATTCGGGAAATAAGCCTGGAAAGTCTCCGCCGGAACATCGGCATGGTACAGCAGGACGTGTTTCTCTTTGCGGGAAGCATCCGGGAGAACATCGGCTACGGCCGCACCGGGGCAAGCCTGGATGAAATCATCGGCGCGGCCAAACGGGCGGAGATACACGAGGACATCCTCAAAATGCCCCAGGGCTACGACAGCCTGGTGGGGGAGCGGGGCATCAAGCTTTCGGGGGGCCAGAAGCAGCGGGTCTCCATCGCCCGGATTTTTCTCAAGAATCCCCCCATCCTGATCCTGGACGAGGCCACCAGCGCCCTGGACACCGCCACGGAGACCCGCATCCAGAAGGCCCTGGAGGAGCTTTCCCGGGGCAGGACCAGCCTGGTGATCGCCCACCGGCTTTCCACCATCCGTAACGCCGGACGCATCGTGGTTATCGGCCGCGAGGGCATCCTCCAGCAGGGGACTCACGAGGAACTCATGCAATCGGGGGGCCTCTATGCGGAACTCTACCAGGCCCAGTTCCCTTTAAGGTGGCATTTGCGCGATGAAGCGCCTTGTTAATGCCGTCTATCATTCATAAGGTTCCCTCCCCCCCTATAACGCTTGCAAAAACACCCCTCTCCCGCTATACTAGGCCCATCTTAACGCGACAAGGAGACCCTTATGAAAGACAATCAGCACATACAGGCCATACCCTCTACGGTATTGACCCAGGCCCAG